>JBKHDE010000190.1:0-9294 GCA_046541495.1 Desulfococcaceae bacterium | reverse complement strand
CTCGGAGACTATCAAAACATGCCCATTGATCATTCCCGCAAAGCAGTGGCCCGCAAAGCAGTGGCCCGAAAAGCAATGGATGATCCGATTCGTCTCAAAGCCCTTCGGAAAATAGCCCTTCTGGATACGCCTGCGGAAGAAGCTTTTGACCGATTGACCCGGCTTGCGGTCCGTTTCACCAAGGCCCCGGTCGCCTTGGTATCGCTTATTGATGCGGATCGGCAATTCTTCAAAAGCTGTATCGGTTTGCCGGAGCCCTGGAATACACGGCGCGAAACACCGCTCTCCCTTTCTTTTTGCCGGCACAACCGGGTGGCCGGAAAACCCCTGGTTATTTCGGATGCCCGGGAGCACCCGGAATTTCGGGAGCATTTGGCCATTCGGGAATTGTCGGTCATCGCTTACCTCGGTTTTCCCCTGGTCAGCCCCGATTCCTATGTCTTGGGCTCCTTTTGTGCAATCGATTCAAAACCGCGGGTCTGGACGGATGAAGACATCGAGGTCGTGAGGGACCTTGCGGGCGCCGTCATGACCGAAATCGATCTGCGCACCGAGATCTCCCAAAGAAAGAAAATCGAAAGAGAACGGAATGAACTCACCGACCTGTATACCTCTCTGAAAGAAGAATCGGAGGCGCGGAAACGGGCTGAAGAAAACTTGCGGGAGAGTGAAGAAAAATACCGTCTGCTGATTGAAAACCAGACCGACCTCGTGGTCAAGGTGGATACGGCGGGCCGAATCCAATTTGTCAGCCCCTCCTATTGCCGGCTGTTCGGAAAAACCGAAGATGATTTGCTCGGCCGAGCTTTCATGCCCCTGGTTCACGAGGAAGATCGTGAACCAACCGCCAAAGCCATGGAAAACCTTAATCGGCCTCCCCATACCGCTTATATGGAGCAGCGCGCACTGACCCCGAACGGATGGCGCTGGCTGGGTTGGATGGATACGGCCGTTTTTGATCAACAGGGAAACATGTCCGCCGTTATCGGTGTCGGACGAGACATCACCGAACGCAAACAGGCTGAGGAAGCCATCGCTCAGGAGCGGAACCTTTCCAATGAAATCATCAACAGCATGCCCGGAATCATCTACCTGTATAATCGGGACGGCCGTTTTCTGCGCTGGAACCGAAACCTGGAAACGGTCATCGGATACACCTCCCGGGAGATCGCCAAGCTTCATCCTCTGGACCTGTTTCGCGGTGCCGATCAGGAACGGATTGCAGATCGTATTCGGAAGGTTTTTGAGGTCGGGTACTCCGAGGCGGAGGTGAACCTGTTCACCAAGAACGGCACGGCCCTGCCCTATTTTTTAACCGGGAAACGGATCGAATTGAATGGACAGGACTGCCTGATCGGGATGGGAATCGATATTACCGACCGTAAAAAAATGGAAGGCGCCCTCCTGGATAGTGAAAAACGCTTTCGCGACCTGGTGGAAATGCTGCCGGTAGCCGTATTTGAGACCGACCCCGATTTTATGCTGACCTTTGCCAACCGACATACCTTCGAATTGTTCGGATATGACCCGAAGGATCTGGAGGCGGGGATAAACAGCCTGGATCTTGTCGCCCCGGATGAGAAACCCAAAGCCAGAGCCAATATATCAAAACGGCTCAAGGGCGATCACCTTGGAATGGTGGAGTATCAGGCATCCGGAAAAGACGGTTCCAGCTTCCCCATTCTGTTGCTGACTTCCCCCCTGTGGATCGAGAATCAATTTGCCGGCCTCAGAGGCATTGTCGTCGATATCACCGATCGCAAGCGAGACGAAGAGGAAAAACAAAAAATCGCCGACCAGTTTCGCCAGGCCCAGAAAATGGAATCCATCGGCAGGCTTGCGGGCGGTGTTTCCCATGACCTGAACAACCTGCTCTCCCCGATCATCGGCTATTGCGAACTGCTGCTGCACGGTTTGGAACCGAATGACCGGCGAAGCAGATCGCTCCATCAGATTCTGCGCGCCGGGTTGAGAGCCAAAGATCTCGTCCACCAGCTGCTTGCATTCAGCCGCAAACAGAATCTCGAATACAGGCCCGCCGATTTAAATGCGGTGCTGACCGGTTTCGAGAAATTACTGCGGCGAACCATTCGGGAGGATATCACCATCGAGATTCTGACGTCCCCGACGGAGCCGATCGTTTCGGCGGACATCGGCCAGATCGAACAGGTCATCATGAACCTGGCCGTCAATGCCCAGGATGCCATGCCGGAGGGCGGATTGCTGACATTGAAAACCGAAATCGTCCAATCCGATGAGACGTTCGCAAAAGAACATCCCGAAGCAAAGCCCGGCGCCTACGCGGTATTAACGGTGACGGATACCGGAGGCGGTATGGATGAGGAAACCCGGGAGCATCTTTTTGAACCCTTTTACTCCACAAAGGGCGACCAGGGCACCGGTTTGGGGCTGGCCACCGTCTACGGTATCGTCAAACAACACGGCGGGCATATCGATGTCTTCAGTCATATCGAAAAAGGAACCTTGTTCAGAATATCGCTGCCTTTGGTCGAAGAGGCCTGCTTCACTTCCGATCCCGCCAAAATCGATTTAACCTGCATGAATGGCACGGAAACGATCCTGATCGCAGAGGATGACGAACAGGTGCTCATGCTCGCGGAGGAAATCCTCAAAGCCCAGGGATATACCATCCTTTCATCCGACAACGTCCCGGACATCCTGAAAATGCTGGAAACCTACCGGAACCCCATTCATCTGCTGTTGACCGATCTGGTCATGCCCCGAATGAACGGCAAAGAACTCTTTGAAAAGGCTTGTGCAAGATACCCGAACCTGAAAGTGCTCTACATGTCCGGCTATCACGATGAGATCACCGAACCGCACGGGATGTCGGAAAAGGGGGTATCCTTTATTCAAAAGCCGTTGTCGGCGGAAACCCTGTCCGTCAAGGTGCGGGAAATATTGAATGCGCAACAAGACAGGTCCGGGCCGGCGTAACGCCAAACTTCGCGGACTCCTTGCAAAGAGCGATGGTGCAATCCGAAGGTTATCAAATTTCCCGAAAAATGAAACGGAACAGCTCAGTCCGCTGGTCTACGGAAAATCGGTTGGACAAATGAACCTATCAGGTTTAAGCTTCCGGTCAATTGCGGATTCCCGAATCCGAAGAACCCAATTCGTTTTTGATTATCTTTCAGCCAAGCCTCGATATCAGAGAGGCCGGTCCGGGATATTTTCCCCGGGCCGGGAAGCTGTTTGAGCGGATGCGAGTTCTTGCCGGTCCGGGGAAAATATCCCGGACCGGCCGAACGGTGATCATGTCCAGAATTTTTTAAAACAATTGAACCGGAGGAACCATGAAAATCCTGATCATCGGCGGAAGCGGAACCATCGGCAAAAAAGTCACCGAACACTTTTCAAAAAAGCACGAGGTCATCGCGGCCGCCAGACACGCCGGAGAGGTGACGGTCGACATCACCGACAGCCGATCCATCGAGGCCATGTTCGAATCCGTCGGCCATGTGGATGCCGCGGTCTGTATCGCCGGTGAGGCCAAATGGGGGGCTTTTGAGGAGATGACCGAGGACGATTTCTACATCGGATTGAAAAGCAAGCTGATGGGGCAGGTCAATATGGTGAGAATCGGACAAAGGTATCTGAATCCCGGCGGCTCCTTCACCCTGTCCACCGGCATCCTGGCCGACCATCCCGTCGAGTTCACCACCAGCGCCGCCATGGTGAACGGCGGAATTCACAGCTTCGTCAAAGCCGCGGCCCTGGAATTGAAAAACGGCCTTCGAATCAATGTGGTTTCCTCGGGGTTGGTGGAAGACGCCGTCGATAAATACGAAGCCTATTTCCCCGGCCACAACCCCATTCCCATGAAAAAAGTCGTCAACGGCTACGTCAAAAGCGTGGAAGGAAAAGGAACCGGCGAGGTTATCAGAATGTATGACAATTGCTGATCGGAATGCACCCGGTCAGAAGCGCAAAACCATCCCTGTTTTAGCAATGGGGCTTAATCATCGGCGGATGCATACGCCTGCTCATCCCCATCCCGGGTTTGCCGGTCCGGCCCGGCGGCTTTCACTTTCAACAGCCGATACACCCAGATGAAAAAGAACGGCGCATAAAACACCACAAACAGGGTGGTGGCGGTGATTCCGCCGAGCACGCCGATGCTGATCGCGTTTTGGGCGCCGGACCCCGGACCGGAGGCGAAGGCCAGCGGCATGACCCCCAGAATAAAGGTCATCGAGGTCATCAGGATGGGGCGCAGACGCTGTTTTGCCGCATGCATGGCGGCATCGTAGGCGCTCATGCCTTCTTCGAAATTGTTTTTTGCAAATTCGACGATCAGAATCGCATTCTTGGCCGCCAGCCCGATGGTCATCAGCATACCCACCTGAAAATAGACATCATTGGCCTGTCCACTCAGCCAAGTGGTCAACAGCGCCCCGAAAATACCAAAGGGCACGATCAGCAGAATCGCCATCGGAATCGCCCAGCTCTCATAAAGCGCCGCCAATGCCAGAAAAACCGCCGCCACGGAAATGGCATAAAGATAAAATGCCTGATTGCCGGCCTGCCGTTCTTCGTAAGAGATGCCGGTCCATTCGATGCCGATACCCTCCGGCAGGTTTTGCGCCAGGTTCGCTATCTCCTGCAGCGCCTCTCCGGAGCTGACGCCCTCGGCCGGGGTTCCTTGAATTTCGAGGGATGAGTTTCCGTCAAATCGGGTCAACTGGGGGGGGCCGTAGGTCCAGCCGCCGGAACCGAATTCCGCCAGCGGCACCATGCCGCCGGTATCATTGCGCACGTACCAGCGGCCGATATCGGTGGGCAGCATTCGATAGGGGGCGTCGGCCTGCACGTACACCCGTTTTACGCGGCCATCCTCCAGAAAATCGTTCACATAGGTGCCCCCCAGGGCCGTGCCGAGGGTCCGGTTGATGGTCGAAATCGGTACGCCCAGGGCCTTCGCCTTCACGGCATCGATATCCAGATCATACTGGGGACTGTCGGACAGCCCGTTGAAGCGGACCTGAGTCAGCAGGGGGCTGCTGTTGGCCTGTTCCAGCAATTGCCGCATCGCATTCGACAGGGCCTCGTTTCCAAGGCCCGCCCGATCCACCAGCTGAAACACGAACCCGCCGGCATTGCCGAGGGCGGAAACCGGCGGCGGAACAATGGGAATGATCCGCGCGTCCCGGACCCCGGAAAGCTGCCGCATTGCTTTTTGCTGGATTTTGAACACGCTGTTTTCCTCGCCCCTGTTGTCCCACTCCTTCAGGTTCACAAACGCGGTACCTACATTCTGACCGCTTCCGGCAAAACTGAATCCGGCGGCGGCAAACATTCCCGCCACGGCATCACCGGCCTCCTCCAGAAAAAAATCCTCGACCTGTCGGACCTTATCCAGTGTGAGCTGCAATGTCGAACTCGGCGGGCCGTCGATCAGAACGAACATGCGGCCCTGATCTTCATCGGGCAGGAAGGATGTGGGAATACGAAAGAACAGGATGACGCTGACCGCCACGAAAAGGATAAAAATGAAGGGTAAAATGATCCGGCTCTTCAAGAGCTTCTTCAGAAGGTTTTCGTGGCCGGACTGCGTTTTTCCATATCCCCGGTTGAAGAGACCAAACAGCCCCGAGCTTTTCTGGCTCCTGCCGGGTGTCAGAATGATGGCGCAGAGGGCGGGCGACAGGCTGAGGGCGATGAACAGTGAAATCGCCATGGCCGCCGAGATGGTAATCGAAAACTGCCGGTAGATGGCTCCCGTGGCCCCTTGAAAAAAGCTCATGGGCAGGAAAACCGCCCAGAGCACCACCGTGGTGCCGAGCAGTGCGCCCGAAATCTCTTTCATTGAGCGAAAGGCGGCCTGCCGGGATGTCAAGGTCTCGTCCTCTTCCAGTTTGCGTTCGACATTTTCGGTGACCACGATCGCGTCATCCACCAGCATGCCGATCACCAGAACCAGGGCAAACAGGGTGAGGATATTGATGGAATAGCCGAGAACCCATAAACAGGCGAAGGTCCCCAGAAGCACCACCGGAATGGCGACCGCCGGAATGAAGGTGGCCCGAACGGTTTGAAGGAAAACAAAAATCACCAGGACGACCAGGACCATGGCCATACCCAGGGTTTCGAGCACGCCGAAGATGGATGTTTGAATGAAGGGGGAAACGTCGATCGGATAGGCGGTTTCGACTCCCCGGGGAAAAATAGGGCGAAAATCTTCCACCCGCTCCTTGACCGCCTGTATGGTCTCCAGCGCATTGGCGCCGGGCGCCAGCTGAATCGCCACACCGGCGGCCGGGTTTCGGTTGAATCTGCCGATCACACGATAGCTTTCGGCGCCGATTTCGATACGGGCGACATCCCCCAGCGTCACTTTCGATCCGTCGGAGCCGACCCGCAGCAGAATCCGCTCGAATTCTTCCGGGGTCTCGAGAAGGGACTGGACCGTGATGGTCGCATTGATCTGCTGGCCCTCGACACTCGGCGCGCCGCCGATCTCTCCTGTGGCCAGCTGCACATTCTGCTCCCGGACGGCGTTGATCACATCCAGGGTGGTAATTTCATAGTTGTTCATGGCGGACGGATCGAGCCATATCCGCATGGCATGTTCGGGACCGAAGGCCCGGATCTCCCCGACGCCGTCGACCCGGCTCAGGGGTTCCACCAGGGTGGAAGCGATAAAATCGGAAATATCGTTTCGATCGATGGCGCCGTTTTCTGCATAAAATGCCACAATCAAGGCAAAGCTGCCGCCGGATTTTCGGACCGAAACCCCCTGCTGCTGCACGGTCGCGGGCAATGATGCTTCCGCCTGAGAGACTTTGTTCTGGGTTTGAACCTGTGCGATATCCGGATCCGTGCCCGGCTCGAAGGTGAGGGTGACGCTCGCCTGTCCGGAGGAGGAACTGGTCGATTGAATATACCGCAGGTTGTCGATCCCGGTCAGATTCTGTTCGATGACCTGAGTGACGGTATTTTCCAGGGTCTGAGCCGATGCGCCGGGATATCTTGCTGAAACCACCACCGTCGGGGCGGCAATCGTCGGATACTGCTCCACCGGCAGCAGAACGATGGAGAGGGCGCCCGCCCCCATGATGAACAGCGCGATCACCCAGGCGAAAATCGGCCGGTTGATAAAAAACCTGGAGAGCATTATTCAACACCGCTTTCCATTTGTGAACCCCTTTCATCCGACGTGTCCTGATCCTGATCCGGATTCGAATTCTCTTCGGTTTCTCCAGGTTCCTCAAGTTCCCGCGGGCTGTCATCCGGCGGCGACACCCGATCATCGAGGGTATCGGGGGCCTCCTGAAGACCGGTCACATCCGCGACTTTCAGCTTCATCGGCTTGACCGCCGCCCCTTCGCGCAAATTCATGGTCCCCTCGACAATCACCCGGTCGCCGGTCTTGAGGCCTTCCAGAACCACCCAGTTGTTTTTATAGGGGGCGCCGGTCGTGATATCCCTCTTTTCCACCTTGCTGTTCTCCCCGATCACCCAGACGGAGGTTGTGCCGCCGGGTTCAATGACGACGCTCTTTTGCGGTATGACAATGGTCTCCGTATCACCCGCCAATTCCATGGAGGCACGAACGAACAAACCGGGCAGGAGCACGATGTTCGGATTGGGAAAAACCGAGCGCAGGCGAATGGTCCCGGTCTGCCGGTCGACAAAAAGATCGGTGGCATCCAGTGTGCCTTCATGCGGATAGGTTTCCCCCGTATTGCCGAGCAGCAAAAACACCTTGTATTTTTTTTGGGTGTTTCCCGCCATGCGGTCCGTCATCAGCCGTTCCTGGATCTGCTGGGCTTCGGCGGCGGATTGAGACAAGTCGACATAAACCGGATCGAGTTGCCGGATGGTGGCAAGAGCGGTCTCCTGCCGGGCGGTGACCAGGGCCCCTTCCGTCACGCTCGAGGGACCGATATAGCCGCTGATCGGCGCATAGACCTTCGTGTAATCGAGGTTGATTTTCGAGGTTCGCACTTCAGCCTCGGCCAGCGCTACCGCAGCCTTGGCCTTTGCAAGACCGGCGACGGCTTCATCATATTCCTGCGCGCTCACCGCCTTGGCATCGATCAGGCGTTCGTACCGGCGGGCCAGGGAAGCGGCGTTTTGGAGCTCGGCTTCGGCATCCTGCAGGTTTGCCTTGGCGCTTTGGTATTCCGCCTCATAGCGGGCCGGATCGATTTGATAGAGCTGCCGGCCCGCTTCAACCAAACTGCCTTCTTCGAACAGTCGGGATTCGATAATACCGCTGACCTGGGGTCTGATTTCGGCGGTCCGATGGGCTTTTACCCGGCCGGGCAGCTCGTTTGTCAGCGCGATCCGACGGGGACGAACACTGATGTATCCGACCTCGGGCGGCGGCTGAGCGGCTTTAGATGCCGACCCGCCGCCCTGTCCGGCTTCCGGATTCTGGTCCGTACACGCCCAAAGTAGAACAACGCACGAAAATATTGAAACAATTCTTAGATAAGGTTTCATTTAAATTCCCGTCTTTCGCAATGCTATGTCAGGATCCGACCAGCCCTTTGAAAAATATATCTAAAACAGCGTCCGGATCTTCGGGATAAGGATATTTTTCAGGAGTATCCAGCCAGAGGAGGTGGAAGGAATTGACCGTGCTGTCGATGGCCACGGCTATGCCGAAAGGATCGGCAATGCTCCTGAAACGCTTTTTTTTGATGCCGCGGTCGATGGCCGAGGCAAGTTTTTCGAGGACCTGGTTATACTGTTTTCGTATTCCTTCATCGAATCCCTCTCGCAGGGTATAACTGATTCCCCTGTTCTCGGCGATGTATAGCCGGATAAACTGAAGGTTTTCACAAAACAGGTCGTTTTTGGTCTGAATATAATTCCGCAGGATTTCTATTTCATCGTCCGGCTCATCCAATGCAGATATCAATGTTTTGTGAAATTTTTCAGACCGTTCGAGAACCAGCGCCCGATAAAGCGCCTCTTTGTTCCGGAAAAACTTGTACAGCGTACCGATCGCGAACTCGGCGCTTTTGGCGATCTCCTGCATGGAAACATTGTGGTAGCCTTTCTCCGAGAAAAGCGAGAGCGCCGCGGAAAGCATATCCCGGCGCTGCGTCATTTTTTCCTTTTCTCGTCGTGAGAGCTTTTTCTCCGGCACGGGTTACCTTCTTTTATGAGTCGACCCGTGAGAACATGCAGGGTCCGTCCTAAAATCTGAATTTTCATTTCAATTCGTGAATTTACATTCGGATTAAGATAGAATTGAATATTCCAATGTCAAGCATCGAATTCAGCACAGGTATTCGGACGCCCAGAGTTCGGCTGACG
>JBKHDE010000189.1:0-9322 GCA_046541495.1 Desulfococcaceae bacterium | reverse complement strand
GATTGCGCTGCCGTATCTCTCCTGGAAGATGGTCCTGATCGGTGATCCGCTGTATCAGCCTTTCTAAAGAAGGTTCGGAGGGACTGTGAGTATTTTACGGAAATATTCGATTCACTTTAGTATGGTAGGACCATTTCAGGAAGACGTAAATACAGATCAATTTTTACTTATATCGCGAGGTTTTACCATGCAACATAAAACAAACATCATAATCTGTGTCGGCCTGTTGCTCAATTGTATATGTTTGCCAATTATTTCAGCCGCGGATTTCTGTCCTCCTCTGGATCCACCGTCGGGTTCCGTGGTCACTGTGAGTACGGAAGCGGATTTAAGGTTTGCAGCAACCAAATCTGAATCCGGCACTACCATCTTGGTTTCCCCGGGGAATTATTCCATGAAAAATTTCATCCATGTCGTGAACGATAGTATTGCCATCCGTGGGAAAACAGGAAATCGGGATGATATTATTTTAGATTTTGGTGGAATGATTGATGGCCATTTCGGCATCCTCGTCGAAGGGGATGACTTCACTATTGCCGACCTGACCATCCGGAATGCAAAAAATCATGGTGTCTCCATTCAAGGTGTGGATCGTCCCATTCTTTACAATTTGAAAATTCAGGATATTGGTGATCAATTGGTTAAGGTAAATCCAATAGGAGACGGCAGTGAGGACGGCCTTTTGGCCTGCTCATGTCTTGAATACACAACCAGCGCACCTGACACCTATACCAATGGAATCAGCGCGCACGATTCCCATCGGTGGATTGTCAGAGATAATCAATGGAAACGGATTCGAACCAATGATGATAATGTCACCATCCCGGCAATTCTGTTTTGGTCAGGTTCATCCGATACCGTCGTCAAACGGAATCTCTTGGTTGATTGTTCCAGGGGCATTGCTTTTGGAAACCCAAGCCATTCGGGTGTAGATCATTTAGGCGGCAAAGTCTTCAATAATGTGATTTATAGCACGTTGAAACACGATGTCGCTATTGAGATGGTTCGTGCCGAAGGCTGGCTGGTTGCACATAACACAGCGATTCTTCTCAACCCGATTTCCGGCCTCACCTGGGGAATGGAAGCTCGATTTGCGGAAAGTGTGGGAACGTTTGCCAATAATTTGACCAATATGAATATTTTTGGAAATCGAAATGGTGCTAATACTTCCCTGAGTAACAATATAATGAATGCTCAGCTCAGTTTGTTTTCCGATGCTGCCAATGGGGATTTTCATCTCAACGAAACTGCTGATGAAGCTGTAAATCAAGGTATTTTCTTAGCGGATGTAACAACAGATTTCGACGGGGAAATGAGAGACTCAAAGCCTGATATAGGGGCATATGAACTTCCTCAATCACAATTATCTCCTGATCCGCCGACTAATCTCAGAATAGTTGAATAGATCGCCTCTACGGCCACATGACCGAAAGGAGGGGATCATCCTTTCCAGAATTTTTGGTGATCAAAGCTGTTCCGCATAGGTCTCCATAAACCCTCGAATCCGCTCCCGCGTCTCCTCGGTAATCTCGATAAATTGACACCCCAGGCCGATATGAGACAGGGAGCGGTGATCCAGGACCCAGCGGATTTCCATCTCAAGGCCTTGCAGAAAGGATAACACCCGAATGTTCCGCACCGATGTCAACATCAGGTGATCGCCCTGTTTCAGCTGCGTTGCATCCGCTCTTTCCAGGGTGATGCCGATCCCGTCGGGGCTGATATCCATGATGTTGCCCGTGACCGGTTCCGTTCGGGGGGGCGGCAGCTGAAATTCGGCGGTGATCCGGTCTTTCACCGAAAAAAAGATCCGCCTGGCACGCCTTCTGTCGTGGATGGGGGGTATCATGAGAGGGTGATAAAATCGATGTATTCCCCATGCCGCAGGCAATGGGCCCAGATTCGAACCGGGTCTCCGGGCGCGACATCCGGCGGCAGTTTCGCCAGATAGATGGTATTCTTTCCGCTGTCCTCTTTTATATCCCCGCCTCCGTATACCGCATATGAACCGGTGCTCGGGTCTTTCGGCTCGGGCCAGTTCGCATAGGTACTCTCCGCGGTTTGGGCCCACATGGGCGTCGCCTTCCGAATTTTAATCCAGTTGTACCAATGGCCTTCGTGATGATTGCTTTCGTTCGGCACCGCATTGGGATGGCGAACATATCCCAGTGAGGGGTCCCCCCACATCAGCGGAATAAATCCCCCGGGCGCCACGGCCGGGTCGACGTCGGGGAGATAGGGGAGGTGTTTTCCCAGATGCTTCTTTTCGCCATCCGGGCCGTTGATGTCGGGCAGATAGTTGTCCGGAATCGCCCCGGCATTGCCCCGTTTCCGGTTGTAGGCGATCGGGTCCCAGTCCTCCGGCTCGGTGAAGGGAATGTTGCCGAGCAGGGTGCCCGAAGTGGGCGTGCAGGAATAGATCGTCGGAAAAACGACGAGGGTGCCGGCCATGCCGGTCATATAGCGAAGAAACTGGCGACGGGTCTGCATGGTGCCTCCTTTGTATGGCGGGATGAGAAAAACCAATAACATGTAACCTGGACAAAATCAAGACGCTGACTCGGCGCATCCGGCGCAATGAATCCGGATGGCCTGCATGAAAAAAGGGCGGTCTGAATGGACCGGAAAATATCCTGGATATCCTTTTCCAATCCTGGCCATCCGGATTCAAAAAGAGAATCCGAAACCTTGTATCCTTTCTGAAATTGGTATAGGGGAATGAACCAGGATGGCCAGGATATTATAAGGATTTCCAGGATAGGACCGGGCCATCCCGGCCATCCTCCACAATCCCGGCCATCCGGATTCAAAAAGCAGGTTAAATGAGAAAATTAAATGATTCATTCTTTATCTAAAGACAAAAAACCCGACCTGGTCGCCAACTGGCAGACCCTTCAGCGGATTTTCATTCGGCCCGAAGATGAAGCCGGGCGAACCGTCCTGATGAAATATATGGAGCAGATCCTTTTCGGGCTGCACGAATTTCTGGGCGAACATGTGGGGATCACTCGGGAGGCGAGCCTGGAAGCCTTGTCCAGGCGGTTCACCGAGAGCCTGATTCATGAACATCCTCAGAAAAAGCTCTCGGATGTGATCAAAGGGATTATCGAGGAGATCGCCCCCCATGCGGTAAATGTGGCCTCACCCTATTTCATCGGCCACATGACCTCGGCCATTCCCTTTTTCATGGTCCATCTTCAGACCATTGTCGCGGCTTTGAACCAGAACATGGTCAAGCTGGAGACCTCCAAGGTGGTCTCGATTCTGGAGCGCCAGGTGCTGGCCAAAATCCACCGACTGATCTACGGGCGGGGCCAGGCCTTTTACGATGCCCACATTCAAAACCCCGACAGCACCCTGGGCGCCTTTGTGGACGACGGCACCCTGGCCAATCTGACGGCCCTGTGGGTGGCGCGCAACACCTTTTTTCAGCCCCGCGGCGGTTTTGCAGGGGTGGAGACCGACGGCACGGCGGCGGCCTATGCGGCCTACGGGATCGATCGGTGCGTCATCCTGGTATCTCAACTGAGCCATTATTCGCTTCAAAAAGCGGGCGGGGTGTTGGGGATCGGCAACGCCAACGTGCTGTCGGTTCCGGTGGATGAAAACAGCCGAATGGATCTGGGCCGGCTTCGGTCCCTGATTCAGGAGATTCAAACCGGCCGTCCGAATACCCGCATTCTGGCCGTGGTCGGAATCGCCGGGGCCACCGAGACCGGCACGGTCGACCCGCTGCCCGAGATTGCCGAGGTGTGCGCCGAAAACAACATCCATTTCCATGTGGATGCGGCCTGGGGCGGCCCCACCCTCCTGTCCGAAAAGTATCGGCCGCTGCTGGCCGGCATCGAACAGGCCGATTCGGTGACCATCGACGGCCACAAGCAGTTTTACATGCCCATGGGCTGCGGCATGATCTACTTTAAAGATCCCAACATCATGGATGGCATCGCCTACCATGCCGCCTATGTGAACCGGCCCGGGTCGGTGGATCTGGGGATTCGATCCATTGAGGGGTCCCGGGCCGCGACCTCCCTGATTCTGAGCAGCGCGCTGGAGATCATGGGGGCCCGGGGATACGGCCTTCTGATCGAGCACGGCATTCAGACCGCCCAGGCCTTTGCGGATGAAATCGAGGCACGGCCGCTGTTTCAGTTGGTCACTCCGCCGGAACTCAACATCCTCACCTACCGGATCTCTCCGGGGCCCCTGCGCACCGCCCTGGAGACCGCGACCGACCGGGAAAGAAAGCGGCTCACCGAAACCCTGAACCGAATCAACATCCTGGTGCAGCGGCTCCAGCGGGAAGCCGGCCGAAGCTTCGTTTCCAGAACCACCCTCAAACGGCCGGGCCGGGAGGATACGGTGGTCCTGCGGTCGGCCATCATGAACCCGATGACCCATATCGGTATTCTGCGGGAAATCCTGGATGAACAGGAATTCATTTATCAGACCCAAATCGGTCCCAAGGTCTTGACATTTCACAAATAGCTCCCATTATATTGCAAAAATTAACGCCAAAAATTATTTTCGTTTAATGGGAGGAATACAGGTTTATGGAAGCAAAAAAGGAAACCCACCAGTTTAAAACCGAAGTTCAGCAGCTGCTCAATCTGATCATCAATTCGCTCTACTCCAACCGCGACATCTTTCTGCGGGAGTTGATCTCCAACGCATCCGACGCCATCGACAAGCTGCGGTTTCAGGCCCAGACCGATCCGGACCTGCTGGGGGAGGATGCCGAATTCAAGATTCGCATCGACGTCGATAAGGATGCGGGGACGATTTCGGTCTCCGACAACGGCATCGGCATGACCTATGACGAAGTGACCGAGAATATCGGCACCATCGCCAAGAGCGGCACCGCCGGCTTTTTGAAGGCTCTGGAGCAGGCCAAAAAACAGGATGCCCTGACCCCCGAGCTGATCGGGCAGTTCGGGGTCGGTTTTTACAGCTCCTTTATCGTGGCCGAAAAGGTGACCCTGTTTACCCGGGCGGCCGGCGCCGACACCGGGGTCAAATGGGAGTCCACCGGCGACGGTACCTACACCATCGAAACGGCCCCCAAGGATGCGCGCGGCACCACCGTGACCCTGACCCTGCGCAAAGAGGAAGCCGAAGACGAAAAGGACTATACCCAGGAATGGGAGATTCGAAACATCGTCAAACGCCATTCCGATTTCGTCAACTACCCCATCGTCATGGAGGTGGAGCGGGACGAACCGATCCCCGAGGCGGAGCAGCTCAAAGACAAAGACGGCAAGCCCATGGGGGAGACCACCCGCAAGGTGAAGCAGGAAGAGACCCTCAACTCCATGAAGGCGATCTGGTCCCGAAACAAAAACGAGGTGACCGAAGAGGAGTACACCGAGTTTTACAAGCACATCGGGCATGACTGGAACGAGCCCCTGAGCCATCTTCATATGAAGCTGGAAGGGGTCACCGAATACAGCGCCCTGGTGTATATCCCTTCCAAGGCGCCCTTCGATCTCTTCTTTCCGGAGCGAAAACACGGGGTTCAGCTCTACTGCAAACGGGTCTTCATCATGGAAGACTGCAAGGAGCTGGTGCCGGAATACCTGCGCTTCATCAAAGGCGTGGTGGATGCGCCGGATCTCAATCTCAACGTCAGCCGGGAAATTCTGCAGCAGGATCGCCTGGTGCGGAACATCAAAAAGAACCTGGTCAAAAAGGTCCTGGACCATCTCAAGGGGCTGGATGAGGAAACATACAACACCTTTTATGAGGAGTTCGGACCGGTCCTGAAAGAGGGGCTTCATACCGATTGGGACAACAAAGACCGGATCGCCGATCTCATTCAGTACAAAACCACCAAGTCCGACGGTAAATTCGTGCGGCTGAAAGACTATGTCGCCAGGATGAAGCCGGACCAGAAGGAGATTTACTATATCACCGGCGACAACCTCTCCACCCTGCTCAACAGCCCCCACCTGGAGGCCCTGAAGGCCAAGGACTATGAGGTCCTGCTGATGAGCGACCCGGTGGATGAGTGGGTGGTGCAGTCTCTGACCGAGTACGATGAAAAACCGCTGAAGAGCGCGGAAAAGGGCGACCTCGATCTCGGGGAGGCCGAAGAAAAAGAGAAGAAAGACAAATACCAGCCGTTGTTCGCCCATATCAAGAACATCCTGGAATCCAAGATTCGGGAGGTCAAGCCCTCCAGCCATCTGAAGGATTCGGTGGCCTGTCTTTCGGGCGAGGCCCATGATATGAGCGCCTACATGGAAAAGCTGCTCAAATCTTCCGGCAATCCGATGCCCGAGGTCAAACGGGTGCTGGAGATCAACCTCGGCCATCCGGTGGTCGAAAAGATCAACGCGTTGTATGAAAAAGACCGGAATGATCCGTCCATCAAGGATTACAGCGAACTGCTTCTGGATATGGCCGTCATCGGCGAGGGCGGCAAGGTCGAGAACCCGTCCCGGTTCAATAAAATGGTGGGGGATCTGATGAGCACGGCGATCCCGGATCAGGGATAACCGCGGGTTTCACGGATATAAACAAACCGGGGCAGGCCGCCGTGCCTGACCCCGGTTTTTTTTAGACCATCCCCGCCGATGCCAGAATCTTTCGGGTCTCCTGCAGGGTTCGGGAGAAAATCGATCTGCCCGAGGCGATGACCAGCGGGTTTTCTTCATCCCCGCAGACCTTGGCGAAGGTGGGGCCGATGACGGCAGACGGGTCATCCACATCCGAATAGACCTGCAGGGCGTTGACATAGATTTCCACCCGTTCCTTCAGGGTGGAGAAATAGTCGATTTCCCGACCGGTTGTGGAAGACGTCATGGTGGAGATCGATTGGGCGAAGGTGCGGACCGATTCCCAAAAGGTTTCCGCCAGGAACGTTTTTTCATGGTGTTCCTCCAGAAAGAAGGAGATTCCCCATCCCACCGTCAGAATCTTCAACAGCTGAAGTTCATATTCCACCGCCACCGGGTTGATTTCCGTATCCTTCGGCAGGATCTCCACCATTTGTTTGATGTCCTCCCGATCAATGGCGAGATTGAACAGTTCCTCACTTTTTTGGGATAGTCCTTCTTTTTTCTCTTCGGATGAAGTCATCCGGGCCTCCTGTGATTCTTTTTGGGGATTTAGTCATCATTTCGGCGCCTCAATGATAGTGGAGGCCACCCCAAGGATATTTTCCCGGGCCGGGAAGCTGTTTGAACGGCAGTGAGTTCTTGCCGGTCCGGGAAAATATCCTTGGGGTGGCCGAAACGGGGATCAACGCTCCTTTCTCCGGTCCGGGAAGCTGTTTGAGCGGATGCGAGTTCTTGCCGGGCCGGAGAAAATATCCCGGGGTGGCCGAAACGGGGATTATGGCACCTTCCCCCTAAACCGATTTGCCGCCATCATTTGAGTTTAAACCGGACCCGCCATTCCTGCCCCTCCTGCCGAATCAGAATATAATCCTCCCCGATAAATGAAAGCACCGCTCCCCCGAGATTCCCGCCCTGCTTGATGATATTGCCGTTGATCACCGCCATGCGACTGGCCGGATCACTGGACCAGACCAGGGCCTGAATCTGAAGACCGGTTTCATCGCTCGATTTTTCCGGAATGGCGGTGTGGGCCGCGATTATGGCGGTTTCGTCCGGCGCTTTGTCGGGAGCAGGGCGCACCGCAGGCGGTTCCTCGATATTTTCCGGCGTCGGCATCGCGGGTTGCGGTCCGACCGTTACAGATTTTTCTTTGTACACCTCATATTGGGGCTCGGTCGGCACCGGTTTGGACAAAGCGCTCGGGGGTGCATTCGGTGATCGTTCAGAAGGAACGGAGGGCGGCGCCGGCTGTTTGGTCCGTACCAGTCGGTTTTGTTCATTCACCGCCAGTCGCATGGCCGAAGGCTGGGATGACGATGCCGTTTTTCGCTCCAGGCGATGGAACGGCGTCGGCGGCGTCTCCATCTTCCGGGGGGCGGATGTGGTTTCTGTCTGTGCATTCTCCGGCGGCGGTTGCCGGGTCTCCGGTCTTTGCCCCGTCGGAAAGCGGGGGGCGCTTTTTGCCTTCGGCTCGGGTGCGGCCTTTGCAGCCGGCTTCGAAGGGGGAGGGAACGGGGTTTCCGGGGCCTTCGGAATCTCCGGAGCCTTCACTTCATTGACCGGTGCGGGGGCCCTTTTCGGCACCGGTGCGGGCGGATTCTGCTGCGCGATCACCGGGGGCGGAGCAGGTGTCTGCCGGGGCGTGTCGGCAAGCGGTTTGGGCGATACCGAAACTGCCGGCGGGACCGGTCGCTCGGCCGGCGCCGAAAAATAGAAAAGCGCCGCCGCAATCCCCACTCCTAAGATCGCGAAGCCGGCCAGAAACGGACCACTGAATAGAATAAGCCGGCGGTTTCGCTTGTGCAGGGTTTCCCTTGCATCGATCTTGTGAGGCCAGGTGTCGCCGCCGATTTCCTGAGCGGTTTCATTTTCCAGCTTTTTCAGGGCCTTTAAAATAGAGCTCACCGGACCTCGCCCTCCCCGGCATCGGCGGCATCCCGGGAGGCCAGACGGGGAATCTGCAGGGATGCCATCTCATTGTACAGAATAATCTTGGTCACCGGTCCCACGGAACCATCCACCGTGACATTATGCTTTTTCTGAATGTACTCCACGGCCTGCAAGGTTTTGCCGTCATACACCGGGGTGATCTCGAGTTCCCGAAATCCGATATCCCGGAGCAGCATCTTCAGGGAAACAATCGAATCCTTCGGCGCGCTCCGCGGAATAATCCCGGTCAATCCATAGTAGTTTTTCCAGGGGATATAGGCGATGCCGTTCCAGAAGGGTGCTAAATCCGACGGGGGAACGGATACGGCGGATCCGCCGGTCCCTTTGAAGACCAGGTTTCCGTCATTATACCCGGTGACCGGCAGAAAAACGGGGCCGCCGGTATCCTGCGGATTCAATTCCAGGACGGCCGGAAGATCGAGCTTTCGAATCAGGTCCAGATCGGCCTCCACCCGCAGAATGGAAAAGGCGTTCTGCCGGGCCGCCAGCCGGAAAAAATCATCCGCACCGGCCACGTCATTGAGGTACTCCTTGATGACCACATCGGGCTGCCAGAGATTCATTACCGAACGGATTGCCGAGCGGCGGGATGGGGTCCCCTCCATCTCCTGCATCAGGTCCGCCAGGCTTTGAGGACCCGGCTGGATCTCCAGGGGTGAGGGGGGTTCCGGCGACGGTGTTTCCAGCGACGACAGCGGTGAAAGGCGGTCTTCCTCAGATCCTGTATTGAAGATGTTTTCCCCTTCTTCGGCGGTTGAAGATTGTAAAAAGGATGTGTCTTCAGGGGGTGTGTCGGTTTTTGCGGGAATCGG
>JBKHDE010000188.1:0-9333 GCA_046541495.1 Desulfococcaceae bacterium | reverse complement strand
GGTTCAGCAGAAGATGCCTTCGCCGATTTCTCCGGAGAGCTTGGTTTTGGCTTCGTCCTCGGAGCCGGCTTCCACTTCGAAGGCCCGCTTCATGTCCGGGAGCGGCCCCATGGCAAAGGCCGCTTTGTTATCCGGGTTAAAATGGCATCGGTAGGTTCTGGCATTGGCTGTTTTGTAGCTGCCTAAATCGGTCATGTCCTGCCTCCGTTTTTAGAGTTGGAATTCATATTCGGGGCTTCCTACTAAGCAGATGCTCTCCCACAAATAAGGAAATAACAAAATACGGGAATACCTGTATTTTGCCGGCGGTGATTATCTAAATTTTACTTTCCCCGAAAACAGAAGGCATTCAGGAGAAAGAATACCCTGTCGCCTTCAACTGCTGATACTCCTCCGATAAATAGAAGGAAAACAACGCCGCGATGCGAACGGCCAATTCCTGGTACATCAGGGCGCCCTGGTCGTCGGTGCGGCTGAGGAAAGCGAAGAGCCCGTATTGTTCGGCGGTGGGCAGGTCGGGCACCAGGCCGGGGCTGGATTTAAAGATCGCCCGCACCGCGGCGCCCGGGTCGCCGCAGAGGATCAATCCGGCCCGGTCGGCGGTCAGCTGCATGACCCGAAAGGCCCCGACCAGGTCCTCTTCTTCGGTGCGCTTTCGGACCGGCGCCGCCGTGCCGGATTTTCGGCGGTAGATGTCCTGGGTGGTGGTGAGCATGTTCTGAGCATGAGAAACGTACTGTTTTACATTGCCGACTTTTTTGGCCATTTCGGTGGCCTGACCGGCCATGCGGCCGAATCGACCGAGTTTGCTCAGGTAGGTGCCCACCACCGGCACCAGCTCGACAAAGGTGAGGGCCTTGTCGAAGACCCCCTCCCAGACCTCCCGGGAGGTGATCCGTTCATGACCGAACTTGATGTGGGCCAGCTCCCCTCCGATCAGAAACCGAAGCTCGGCCGGGGTCATCAACACCGAAGATTCGGCTTCGAAATGGTTCCCCCCGATCAGAATAAAGGAAGGTTTGGCTTCATACCCGCGTATGCCGGTATCCAGGTCCCCGAATGCGATGTAGGCCTCCACGGAACTCATTCGAAACAGCACGGTGCCGTCGGAGATCGCCGAGGCCACCTCCGGGTGGTTTTCCGGGGTGACCCGTTTGGCAAAGGATTTGAGGGAGCTGTGGTCCGGAACCTTCTTGGCGGCCAGCATTCCCTGGAGCTTGTGGATGGCGGTCCCTTCCCGACTGGCCGGATGGCGTATCCGGCCCTGAATGTCTTCCGGGGAAAGCGGGGAAGCCGACCCCCGAGGCGGAACCTCTGTTGAGGCGGTTCCGAAACCGCCGCTCTCCAGCAGGTTGAGGACGGTATCGGCCCGGTCCCGCACCGGCCCGTCGGCCGCGGTTCGAAGCCGACGCAGCCGTTCGGGCACCAGGGGCTGAAGCACGCCGAGGGCGCGAAGGGTGTCCACATCATCGGTGTCCGGCACCCCGCGAAGATCCACCAGCAGCTCCAACATGCGGACCCGCATCAGTTGACCGCCCTCCCCTTTGGTGAGGTCGGCATCCGGGGCCGGCAGCAGATCGGCCAGGGTTTCGTCCGGAAGCTCCGAAAGGCGTTCTTCCAGCAGCCGAACCGCCTCCGGCTGTTTTCCGAGCCGGCCCAGGGCCTGGGCGTAGCGGATGTCCGCCATCAATTTTCGGGTCCGGTTCTCTTTTTTCAGATCGGCCCGGGCCCGGGTCAGCAGCGGAAGAATCAATTCGGCATGGGCGGCGGAGTCCGGGGCCGCATCCTGAATCAGTCCGGCCAGGCCGATCCGGTTCCAGGGGGATAATTTCCAGGATTCCGCCCATCGGCGAAGCCGGTCTCCGCTCACCTCGGCAGGCAGGGCCCGGGTCAGGGTCAGCCATTCCGGTGTCAGCGTCACGGAATGAAACAGGGTCGGTTCCGGGTCATCGGTTTCCGCCAGGTGATCGACATACATGCGGGTCAGGGTATGAAGGGGATCTCCGGAAAGGGTCACCAGGAGATGCAGCAGATCCCGGCCGTATCGAAGCGGGTCCCGGTCTTTGTCCCGATGGATGATGTTGAGGCGGGCGGCCTGATAGAGTCGGTCCAGGGGCCCCAGGACCGACAACGGCGCGATCTCCTGGAACAGCATATCATTGGAAAACCGAGTCCGCCATTCGGCCCCGCCCAAGGTGACGGTATCCTTGCCGAAGGCATCGGTGACCGCCATTCGGGATTGAGGAAGTTCCTGAAGGGCCGCAAATCCTTCGCCTGAAAATCCGGCCAGTGCAGACCGTTCAGTGGTCATCAGAAACCGCCATTCCGCATTCGAATGATTCGGGGGCCGGGAATCGGTCTGAAGCCAAGCCAGCAGAATTTCTCCGGATTGAAGATACCCCGCCAGCCAGGAGGATTCCACCGACGAGCGGGATTCGATATACCGGCTGAGGCGTGAGTCGATCTCCTCGGTCCGGCCTCCGCTGATGGCCCGGAATTGGTCCCCGATTTGCCGGCCGATGAACTCGAACACCGCATCGGCGGTCTCCGACCCGGTCCACAAATCCGATATACCGGTGGCGGCGGTTTCGACCACGCTTTCGGCTGTTTCCCGGGCATAGGAGACCACATTGCGGAGTCTGAATTTTCCGGAATCTTTCGCTTTTTCCGGGTCCGCTTTTACCCAGTCGCCCTGGCCCAGCCACACCGTGACCCGGGATTCGGAAGGGATCAGGGCCACATGAAGCGATTCGGCCTTTCGGTGAATCAGTCTGCTCAGGCGCCCCCCCGACGCTTTCCCCTGAATCAGCCGTCCTTCTTTTAAAGGAATCACCTCGGTTTCCATCCCCTGGTCCGTTTTAAGCCACTGGGCCACATCCCGGGTCAGCCGCTCCAGTTCATACCCGGCCGGAATCTGAAACACCCGTTTCCGGTCGGATGTGAGGTTTTCATTGTTGTTTTCTGTTTTCATCCGGATCGCTCCAATACTGATGGTTTGGCTTTATTTTAGCCCTTCTATCTATGATGATGTTACAGTTATCAGAGAAAATCATACAATTATGTATTGAAAAAATTAAATTAATAACAAATATGTAGTAGCTTAATTCCAGTCGAATAAGAAAGTAAAATCATTTATCCATTTAAATTACAAAGGTTAATCCTGATTCAGGCGATTTCCCCATTGTTGGCATGGTTGTTGTTAGTATATAGTACGTTATAACCGTTTGGCAAATCCATATCTCGAAGGACAGATACCCATCTCGTGAAATATACTTCCGACACACACCTCACCCCTTTTCATCCGTATTCCGGGGGGCTGTATGACCCGCGCTTCGAGCATGATGCCTGCGGCGTGGGCATGATCTGCCATCTGAAGGGCGAGCGATCCCATGCCATCATCCAAGACGCCCTGGACATTCTGCGCAACCTTTCCCATCGCGGCGCCTGCGGGTGCGATGAGGCCACCGGAGACGGGGCCGGGATTCTGATGCAGATGCCTCATGCTTTTCTTGTCGGGGCGGTGGAAGGATTTCACCTGCCGAATGAGAAAGAATACGGCGCCGGAGCGGTTTTTCTGCCGCCCGATTCCGAACAGGCCGACATCTGCGCCGATCTGTTGGCGGGTGCGGTTCAAGAAGCCGGCGGGGTGCTTCTCGGTTGGCGGCGTATGCCGGTGGACAATCAGGCCATCGGTGATCTGGCCCGGCGGGCGGAACCGATGATCCGTCATGTATTTATCGGCCGGAGACCCGGCCTCAAAGATGAGGCGGCGTTTGAAAGGCAGCTCTTTCTGATCCGCAAAACAGCCGAAAAGACGGTGCGGGAATCGAATCTGCCGCAAAAGGGGTATTTCCATATTCCCAGCCTCTCCTGCCGAACCCTGGTTTACAAGGGGATGTTTCTGGCCGACCAGGTGGCTCCTTATTATCCTGATCTCTTGCATCCGGAGATGACCAGCGCCCTGGCCCTGGTCCATCAGCGCTACAGCACCAACACCTTTCCGAGCTGGGACCTGGCCCAGCCCTTTCGGTTTCTCTGCCACAACGGAGAAATCAATACCCTGCGGACCAACATCAACTGGATGAACGCCCGGCAGCACCGGTTCAAATCCGACAAATTCGGCGAAGACCTCCACAAGCTCCTGCCGGTCGCTTCTCCGGGGGCTTCGGATTCGGCGATTCTCGACAATGCGGTGGAGGTGCTTTACCACACCGGCCGGTCTCTGCCCCATGCCATTATGATGCTGATCCCGGAAGCCTGGCAGAACCACGCCGCCATGAGCGAGGAAAAACGGGCTTTTTACGAATACCATGCCTGCCTGATGGAACCCTGGGACGGCCCGGCCGCGGTTCCCTTCACCGACGGCACTCTGGTGGGCGCGGTTCTGGACCGGAACGGACTTCGGCCGTCGCGGTATACGGTGACGACCGACGACCGGGTGGTAATGGCCTCGGAAACCGGGGTGCTTCAGATTCCGGCGGAACAGGTGCGGTCCCGGGGGCGGCTTCAGCCCGGCAGAATGCTTCTGATCGATCTGGACCGGAAGCGGATCGTGGATGATGAGGAGATCAAATCGGAAATCGCCGGCCGGCGGCCGTATGGGAAATGGCTGGCCGACAACCGGCTGATTTTGGACCGACTTCCCGAGCCCGAGAATGGACCGGCTACCGATTTCGCGACGATTCCGCCCCGGCAGCAGGCTTTCGGATACACCCGGGAAGACCTCAAAATCCTCATCGGCCCCATGGCCCGGGACGGAAAGGAACCCACCGGTTCCATGGGAGATGATATCCCGCTGGCGGTGCTTTCGGAACGGCCCTGCCTGCTTTATGATTATTTCAAACAGCTCTTCGCGCAGGTGACCAATCCGCCGTTGGACCCGATTCGGGAGGAGCTGGTCACGTCTCTGATCACCTTCATCGGCCCCGAGGGGAATCTTTTTGAAGAGACCCCGGAGCAGTGTCGCATGCTGCGCCTGGAAAATCCGATTCTGACCCCGAAGGATCTTTCCCGGATTCGCAGGGCGGGGCCGAACGGGCTCTCCTTCGAGACATTATCCCTCCTTTTTGAAGCCGATGCGGCACAGGGTGCGGGTACCGCGCTGAAAGAAGCCATGGACCGCCTCTGCGAAGCGGCCCTGAAAGCCGTGGATCGGGGCAGGGAAATCCTCATTTTATCCGACCGGGGTATCGGACCCGATCATATGGCCATACCGGCGCTTCTGGCCACGGCCGGGGTTCACCACCATCTGATCCGGGAAGGCAGGCGCACCCGGTGCGGGCTGATCATCGAAACCGGCGAGGCCCGGGAGATTCACCATTTTTGCTGTCTCCTCGGGTTCGGCGCCGGTGCGATCGTCCCCTACCTGGCCTTTGAAACCATCGAGGAGATGATCCTTCGCGGCGAGTTGGAGAATCCGGACCCGGCCACGGCCCGGGCCCACTACATTCAGGCGGCCGGAAAAGGGATCCTCAAGGTGATGGCCAAGATGGGCATTTCCACCCTTCAGAGCTACCGGGGGGCTCAGATATTCGAATGCCTGGGCCTGTCCGCTGAGGTGGTGGACCGGTACTTTACCGGCACCCCGACCCGGCTCAAGGGGATGAATCTGGATTCCATCGCCGAGGAGGTTCGCCTGCGCCACCGCAAGGGGTTTCCCGAAGTGAAAATCCCCGGAGAAGAGGGGCTCGACATCGGGGGGCGGTATCAATGGCGGCGGGGCGGAGAGTCCCATCAATACGGACCCCGGATGGTGGCCAGATTTCAACAGGCGGTTCGGGAAGAGAACCCCGAAGCCTGGCGGCAATACACCGACATCGTCCATCGGCAGAACCGGGCCGGCGGCGAAATTCGAGGGCTTCTGGAATTTCGCCGTGACGGCGATTCGATTTCCCTTGATGAGGTGGAACCCTGGACCGAGATCGTGAAACGGTTCAAGACCGGCGCCATGTCCTACGGCTCCATCAGCAAGGAGACCCACGAGGCCCTGGCGATCGCCATGAACCGAATCGGCGGAAAGAGCAACTCCGGGGAAGGCGGGGAAGACCCGGACCGATTCGATCCCGACCCGAACGGCGATTGGCGCAACAGCGCCGTCAAGCAGATCGCCTCGGGCCGGTTCGGGGTGACCGGGAATTACCTGGCCCATGCCGCCGACCTTCAGATCAAGGTGGCCCAGGGGGCCAAGCCGGGCGAAGGGGGGCAGCTGCCCGGGTTCAAGGTCTATCCCTGGATCGCCCGAACCCGACATTCCACGCCCTATGTGGGGCTGATCTCCCCCCCGCCCCACCACGACATTTACTCGATCGAGGACCTGGCCCAGCTCATCCATGACCTCAAGAACGCCAATCCCACAGCCAGAATTTCGGTCAAGCTGGTCTCGGAGATGGGGGTCGGCACGGTGGCCGCCGGGGTGGCCAAGGGCCGGGCCGATACCGTGCTGATCAGCGGCCACAGCGGCGGCACCGGGGCCTCGCCCCAATCCTCCATTCGGTACGGCGGACTGCCCTGGGAACTGGGCCTTTCCGAAACCCAACAGACCCTGGTGCTCAACGGCCTGCGCAGCCGAATCACCGTGGAATGCGACGGTCAGATGAAGACCGGCCGGGATGTGGCGATCGCCTGTCTGCTGGGGGCCGAGGAGTTCGGCTTCGGCACCCTGGCCCTGGTGGCCCTGGGATGCATCATGATGCGGGTCTGCCACCTCAACACCTGCCCGGTGGGGATCGCCACCCAGGACCCGGAGCTTCGCAAAAAATTTATCGGAAAACCGGAGCACGTCATCGCCATGATGCGGTTTATCGCCGAAGATATGCGGGAGATCATGGCCCGGCTCGGGTTCCGAACGGTGGCGGAGATGGTGGGCCGGTCCGATAAGCTCGAACCGATTCCGCTCGAGGGCCGGTGGAAAGCGGCGGGGCTGGATCTCTCACCGATTCTCTACCGGGCGGAACCGCCGCCGGCGCTGGACCCGGCCTGCTATGTCACCCGGCAGGACCATCGGCTGGACCAGGCCCTGGACCATTCATTGATCCAGAGAGCTCGACCCGCGCTGGAAACCGGGGAACCGGTGGAGATCGAGCTTCCCATCCGGAATGTCAATCGCACCCTGGGGACCCTGCTCAGCCATGAAATCACCAGACGCTACGGCGAAAAGGGGCTGCCCGAGGACACCGTCCTAATTCGGGCCCACGGATCCGGGGGCCAGAGTTTCTGCGCCTTCGGGGCCCCGGGCCTGAGCATCCATGTGCAGGGAGACGCCAACGATTATTTCGGAAAGGGGCTTTCCGGGGCCAGGCTTTCCATTCGGCCGCCCGACGGGGCGAACTATTCACCGGAGGAGAACATCATCATCGGCAATGTGGCCTTTTACGGTGCGATCTCCGGAGAGGCTTATATCAGCGGACTTGCCGGTGAGCGGTTCTGTGTCCGCAACAGCGGGGTTTGCGCGGTGGTGGAAGGGATCGGGGATCATGGCTGCGAATACATGACCGGGGGCAAGGTGGTCATATTAGGTCCTACGGGCCGGAACTTCGCGGCCGGAATGAGCGGCGGCATCGCCTATGTGCTGGATTCGGCCGGCGATTTCGGTCGATACCGCTGCAACACGGAGATGGTGGATCTGGAAACGGTGGCCGATCCGACCGAGGCCGACGAACTGCGGCGGATAATCGAGGCTCACGTTAGCTATACCCGCAGCCCCCTGGCAGGGCGGATTCTGGAAAATTGGACCGGGTTTTTGCCGCAATTCGTCAAAATTATGCCGGTCGATTATAAAAAGGCCCTGGAGCGGATGGCCGAGGAGGCGATATACCATCATGGGTAAACCCACCGGTTTCAAAGAATATACCCGGGAGCTTCCCCAGAAGCGCCCGGTGGCCGAACGGATACGGGATTATCGGGAAATCTATCTCCCATTTCCCAAAGAAAAACGGATCGCCCAGGCGGCCCGATGCATGGACTGCGGAGTGCCGACCTGTCACGCCGGATGCCCGCTGGGCAATCTGATCCCCGACTGGAACGACCTGATTTACCGGAACCGGTGGAAAGAAGCGATTCAGATGCTTCACCGCACCAATAACTTCCCCGAGTTCACCGGCCGACTCTGCCCGGCCCCCTGCGAAGAAGCCTGTGTTTTGGCCATCAATGAACCGGCCGTGACCATCGAAGAGATCGAAAAAGAGATCATCGAACACGCCTTTGAACAGGGATGGGTGGTTCCCGAGCCGCCCGAGGTCCGCACCGGAAAGACGGTGGCGGTGATCGGTTCGGGTCCGGCAGGACTTGCCTGCGCCCAGCAGCTCAACCGGGCCGGGCATACGGTCATGGTATTGGAACGGGACGACCGGCTGGGAGGTCTGCTCCGCTACGGCATCCCCGACTACAAAATGGAAAAACGGATTATCGATCGCCGCCTTGCGATTCTCGAGGCGGAGGGGATCGCCTTCAAAACCGGCGTCGAAGCGGGCGTGGATATCACTGCCGACGATCTCGGCGAATTCGATGCGGTGGTAATCTGCGCCGGAGCAGTTCGGGGCCGAGACATGCCGATTCCCGGCCGGAATCTGGACGGGGTGCATCTGGCCATGGAATACCTGACCCAGCAGAACCGACGGGTTGCCGGCGACGATCTCGAAGCCGGCGGGGTCCGTCAAATCCGCGCCGGCGGCAAGCAGGTGGTGGTCCTCGGCGGCGGCGACACCTCCAGCGACTGCATCGGCAACTGCGCCCGAGAAGAAGCGGTATCCATTACCAATTTCATTAAGTATCCCAAACCGCCTGAAAATCGCCCACCAGACCAGCCCTGGCCGTACTGGCCCAACCGCCTGCGAACCACGCCGGCCCATGAAGAAGGATGCGACCGCCACTGGGCGACTTTGGCCAAGGAATTTATCGGAAACGGCGGTAAAGTCGAAGCCGTCCGAACAGTGAACGTGGCCTTCACTCCGCGGCCTGTCGGCCGCCCGGAGATGACCCCGGTCCCCCATTCCGAGTGCGACTGGCCTGCGGACCTGGTGCTCATCGCCATCGGGTTCGAAGGCCCCGAGACCCATACCCTGGTGGCGCAATACGATCTGGATCTCACCCCCGGCGGCGCTATTCAGACCGATCACCGCTACATGACCTCGAGGCCCGGCATATTCGCCGCCGGCGACGCCCGCATGGGCGCCTCTCTCATCGTCTGGGCCATCTCCGAAGGCCGGGAAGCGGCCCGAGGGGTGGATCTCTACCTGATGGGAAACACCCATCTGCCCACCAAAGGGCCGGGGGATTTGCCCAGGCTTTGAATTCGCGTTAATCCATTTGGGGCCATGATCCCCGTTTCGGTTACCT
>JBKHDE010000187.1:0-9381 GCA_046541495.1 Desulfococcaceae bacterium | reverse complement strand
CAGGAGGATCATCGAATACAGTGGGGTGTCCAGGTCCTTGGTGTGATACCCGCGAACTGGTGGTTTGGAGTCTGGGCAACCTTCAACCTGGTGGTGGGGTAAAGGTAAACATGCCGGCCAGGGTTATAAGTGGGGCAGAGGATGGGGCACTGATAAGATTGGAGGCGGAAGTCAGAGTAAATGGTATCCAGCAGGTCCAGGTGAGCAAAACGACTCTGGTGAAATCGAATCCTTTTTTTGAATTGACGCTGGATGAAGATTTTGATCCGGTAAAGACCAACGGCTTTTTGGAATATACCCTAACCTATGGAAATGTGGGGACTACTTCATCGGACACGCAGCTCGTATTTCCCGTACCTGCCGACACAAATTTTGTTTCGGCCACCGGCGGTGGAATAGAAGAGGCCGGGGAGATTGTCTGGAATATCGGCAGTCTTGCAAATGGAGAAGGGGGGAAACGCCGGGTGGTTGTTCAGGTGAATGCCGAAGAAGGAGATGTAATCGAGGTGGACAGTGCTCGTATAACCGGGAGAGATTCCAGTTATAATGTCTACCAGGTGCTGACCGGACGAACAGCCCGGGTTGAAAATGATGAGCGGCCCATTCTGGCCATGGATGTAAATCCTGTTCCGGTCAGGCCCGGTGAACAACTCGATATCGACCTGACCGTAACCAACTCCGGCAGCACCTTTTTGTCTAATGTGGAGCTTATCCTTCGTTATCCGGAGCATTTAACTGATTTAGACGACACGATGATCACAACAGGAGGATCATCGAATACAGTGGGGTGTCCAGGTCCTTGGTGTGATACCCGCGAGCTTGTGGTTTGGAGTTTGGGGGGGCTTCCTTCTGGAGGAGAAGTGACGGTAAAGATGCCGCCAAAGGTTTATAGTGGCACAGCGGATGGAACACCGATCCAGTTTGAAGCAGAAGTCAGAGTCGACGGCATTCAGCAGGCATTTGTCTCGAAAACTGCTTTTGTCGGTGAGGTTTTCGACAAACCGGCAGATGATGTGCCGGGCGACGTGGACAACAGCGGTGAGGTCGATTTGAAGGATGCTATCTTGGCTTTGCAAATTGTTGCCGGGTTGCAGCCAAATGTTTCAATTAACACAAATGCCGATATTGATGACGACAGAATCGGCTTAACAGAAGCGATCTTCAGTCTTCAGAAAACAGCATATCCAATAAGGCAGTAAGCAGAAAATGATAGGACGATAGGATACCTTAAATCCGAATAGCCATCGGGCAAAAAGGCCATTTTCAAAATGTAATAATCTGGAAAGCTACTGAGAGATGTCATACATATTGAGAATAGGCGGTAATTCCAGAGTAGCTATCCACTAAACGGCACAATCAAATCCGAAGCAAATGCCCGAACCGGCTCCTCGCCTTTATGCCCGTACAGCATAAAACGGAGCCGGGGAATGCCGTCGGGAGAAGGGGTTTCGATGTCGATGATGCCGAGGTTCATGCCGCCGAACGGGTTCTTTTTGTGCCCTTGGATCCCCTTGACCAGTTGGACCTTGCCGGATAGAGACCTGTCATCTGTAAGGATCTGGTGGTTCATCCGGATCAGCATTCGGGACCCGAGCTGGATGAAATATCCCGGGTAGTGGGTGATGCCGCTGGAAATGAACTGGTGCAGGACCGGCCATTTCTTGTTCCACAGGATCTTGTGAACGCAGCCGATATGGATGTCTCCGCTCAGCAGGACCACCTGCTGAAACGGGTGTTTGGTCTGGTGCTCGTGAAGGATCTTCAAGACCCGGTCCCGATCCCGAACATGGCCGCCGGAAGACCACCGGTCCGAAAAATCCTCTCCGGAGTGGGTCACGCGGGCGGCGATTCTGGCCGCCAGTTTGGGCAGATGGATGATCGGCACGCTCAATACGATGAAGAGAATTTTATGGTATTGATGCACATACAGAAAATCCTTCAGCGCTTTTTCCTGTGCATCCGAAAACAGCCGGGCGTTGTCGCCGGCCCGCCGTTTGGAGCGGATATCCATGACGAAGCTGGCGGTGTGCCCATAGGTGAAATGGTAATGGAATTCATCGGGTAACAGGGCCTGGGGCGGATGTAGTCGGGCAGCCTGGTAATCGAAATAGGACATCCGCGCCCCCTCGATGATGGATTTCCACTCGGGCTCTTCATGGGCCGGGTCGGAACCCCAGTTGTCGATAATGTCGTGGTCATCCACGATGGGATAGCAGGGGAATTCCGCCTGAATGGCCTTCCATTCGGGCAGGTTCCAGAAATGGCGGTAGCGGCGGTGGTACAAGTGGCGCACCTCCGTGGGGGTGCAGTCGAGAATTCGTTTTCGGCCGGCCGGGGCTACATTGGAGAAGTACTCCTTGTCGAAGAGGGACAGTTTCTCAGGAAGATCCGAGTACATCTGGTCGCCCATCATGAAGACGAATTTGGTATTGTGCGCCCGAAGACATTTTTTCACCGCCCGCAGCATCTGCACGGAGGCCTTTTGCACCCGGCCTTTTTCATCGTAAGGCTGGTTGCAGCTCATCAGAGCGATGGAAAAAGGCGACGGGGTCGCCTCGGAATGTGCCGGGGCGGTTTCAAAGTTCCCCCGAACCACCACCGCTTCATCGGAAGACCGGGTGATTCGGTATCGGTATCGGGTCAGAGGACTGAGCCGGTCTTCTCCTTGTTCGTTCCCCGGCAGTTGAAAACTGGTGGTGTTGTCGTTTTCATTTTTTTCCGGAATGGACACCGTCCGTTCTGTGATCCGGTTTTCGTCTTTACACGGCCGCCACTCGATTCGATAGTTACCGGGCTGTTCGGTTCGCAGCCAGATTCGAACCGCATGCGGATCGATGGTGCCGACGGCGGCCATGTCCGTCAGTTCTCCGTTCTTAAAATCGATGTCGGTGCTCATGGGGACCTTCCGTGAGGTTGGACGTTTTATTGCGGCTGCAACCGATTAACGCATTCTACTTACCTTCTTTTGATGGCGGGAAAAATACATAAAAGACCCTAATATCGTAATCCGGTATAGGTAAAATAGAGCCCGATACAGACCATCAGCACTGCGCCGAATTTATAGATTCCGGATCGGTACTTCAGCCAGCCGAGGTCGGTGAGCTTACCCACCAGGAAAAGGGCGGGGACCGTGCCCAGGCCGAAGGCGAGCATCAGCCCGAAGCCGGTCGCCATGGCGGGAATCGGTTTGTCGATGGCCATGGTGGCTCGAATAACGGCCAATAGGGCGGTATACACGGGTCCGCAGGGCAGAAGTCCCAGCAGTAATCCGAGCGGAAAGTAGATGCCGGTGGATCGGGCGGTGTTCAGTCCGCGAAAGGCCCGGGAAAGAAAACCGCCGGCAGGGGGCGCGTCCTTGAAAAACCGACCGATGGGAAGCCACCCGGCCATGATGACCCCCATTCCGATGATGGTCAACCCGGTGAGCACCATTACCCCCTTCTGAATACCGGCGAAATGAGTGACCACGCCGGTGAAGGACCCGCTCAACCCCAGGATGCCGCCCAAAATTCCGTAGGTGAGAATCCGTCCGCTGTTGTAAAGAAGATGAGGCAAAAGCCGGTTCCGGTCTTTCAGGCTGAGACTCAGAGACACCACGATGGGGCCGCACATGCCGATGCAATGGCCGAACCCCACTGCAAAACCGGTGGACAGGAAGAAAAAAGAGAGCGGAAAAAAACTAGTATCGGACATCAAAGGTGTACTCCACTTCCCCCAGTCCGGGCAGAACCACCACGGCCTCCCAGGTGGAAATCCCGGTGGGGCATCGCACGATGACACCGTCCCCCGCATACAGACCCGGTCCGGCGGGTTCCAGGTAGACCCGGTTGAACCCCATGGTCATGGCCGGCATATCCAGATCGATGTGGGGATTTTTCGTGAGCCGAAGCCCGTCGATTGTTACGGTAAATCGAAGGTCCCGCATGGCCCGGACCGGTTTGGGGTGGATGTCGAGCATGACGGTTCCGCCCGACAATGCACGGGTGCATGGCCCCGTCTGAATGTTGCAGTGGGCGGCGGATGGGGTGGAAGAATGGCCCGGTTTTTCATCGGGACCCGAGTTCAGGCTGAAAATCAGCCATCCCATGCCCAGCAGAAAACCGATCAGGAGCACCGGCCATACCCGGGTATTTTGTGGAGCGGATGTGTGCGCCTCGGCCCGATTCCGATCTTGGATATTGTTCAACTTTCTCTCCCAAGGTATGCCCCGGTCGCGGTACCGTCAAACCTTCAGGACGTTCCGGTTTCTCTATAAGGATGTGGCAGGTTCCGGCATTCCTGTCAATGGCTACCCTCCTTCTCAGATGAAAGTCGATCCGGAAAAAGATTGCACAATGAGGCCGTCTCTGGTATGGTCCTCTCTTATTTTTTTAATGATTTACAGGATTTATAAATATCAGCCTGGACCGAGCCCGCAGAGGGGCTGTACCAACGGCGGCAGGGTCGCGAACCTGAAAGTGAGACAGTGATGCAGGAGAGGAAGTCGATCTGGTATGACCGAAGCAAGCGGCTGGAACAGCTGGATGACCATATCATCCGGCAACGGAAGGCCCGATTCGGATCTGAGGAACTGGCGGAATCCAAAAAAGCGGACCGGGTGCGTCGCCATTTCGACTCGGTGGCGGACCGTTATGATCTGATGAACACCCTGTTGAGCATGGGGATCCATTATGCATGGAAGCAATTCGCCATTCAGAATATGGGATTGAAACCCGGCGACCGGGTTCTGGATGTCTGCGGCGGCACCGGGGATCTCTCCGTATCCGCTCTCAAGGCGGTCGGCGACACCGGTCAGGTGGTTCTCTACGACATCAACTGGCGGATGATGCAGGCGGGAAAATACAAGCCGACCCATCAGACATACCGGCGAAAAATAGAGTATGTTCAGGGGGATGCGGAGCAGATCGCTTTTCCGGACGAGACCTTCGACCGGGTGATGGTCGGGTTCGCCATTCGCAACATCACCCATATGGTCCGGGCTTTTCAGGAAATGTACCGGGTGCTCAAACCGGGCGGGGTTTTCATGTGCCTCGAATTCTCAAAGCCGGTCACCCCGTGGTTTCGGTGGCTCTATGACTTCTATTCATTCCATATTATGCCCCATCTCGGAGATCTTCTCGTGGGCACTCGGCAGGCCTACACCTGCCTGCCCGAAACCATCCGCCTGTTCCTGATGCCGGAAGAACTGTCGGACATCTTCAGACGAATCGGTTATACCGATGTACGGTTTAAACGCTTGACCAACGGCATCGCGGTCGTCCATATCGCCACTAAATAGAGGCCGACATTCAATCAGATCAGCAGGGCCGCGGTCACCAGAGAAAACAGGGCCAGGGGAAAATAACTGGCTTTGTTGAATACGGTCATGGCCTCATCCGGGGTCTGTCGGCGGTGAAATCCCAGGGCCGGAATGATCAGCAGATAGATGCCCGCGGCAGCCACCGTGATGTACAGGAAAAGGCCGAATCGGTTCTGTGAAAGGCTTGGAAGGATCAGACTCAGAAAAAAGGCGCCGAGCAGGGTGGCCAGGACGGCGAAACTTGAAAAATCGAGGCCGAACCGGACCGGCACGGTCCGGGCTTTGAGCCGCCGGTCTTCGGGCAGATCGGTGCAGTCGTTGGGGATATTCTGGCCCCCGATCTCCCACAGGAAGAACATGAAAAAGAGGGTGGTCAGGTAGAGCGGAGAGGGCGAAGGATCGACGGCGAAAACAGCGGCGATCGGTCCGAGGGCTTTGACCACGCCGTTGATCAGGGTGCGAAAGGGGCTTACCTTCAACAAAAGGCAATAGACCGCCTCCAGGATGCAGCCGAGAATGAAGACGGCGGCACAGACCGGATTCAAGATATAGGCTCCCATCAGGGCGACGGCGGCCCAGGAGAGAGACCAGAAAAGGCCCTCTCGAAAGCTGATCAACCCCTGGGCCAGCGGGTGCCGCACCAGGGCGGCGTCCAGGTCCGGGGCGTCGGCCTTGTTTAGAAAACTTTCCTGTTTCAGGCGTTCCCGGTCGACCCGATAATCGACCACATCATTGAGGGCGTACACGGCGGTATATCCGGCAAACACCGTGAGCGCTCCCAGCAGAACGATGCCGAAGGGCGGAAACTCGCCCAGCCACATCAGAGCGGCAAAGCCGGGGGTGGTCATATCGATCACGCCATGGGGCGTTCGGGAAAGGGCCCAATACAATCGGAGTCGGGGGAAACCGGAAAGATCGGATGCTGATTTCAACACATTCTCCTGCAAAAACGAAGGTAATCGGTTTAATTCACCAGAATCCCGAAGCCGAAGCCGGATCGGCCGCCGGCGACGAACAGAGGCTTTGATCATCGTTTCGGCCAATCCTGAATGAAGGCCGCCCCGGAATATTTTCCCGGGCCGGGAAGCTGTTTGAGCGACAGCGAGTTCTTGCCGGGCCGGGAAAATATCCCGGGGTGGCCGAAACGGTGATCATGGCCCCGAAAAGACTTCGTTAAATATACCGGGAGCGGCCGTTAGTCAAGGCGGAATGGTTCATCCAAAAAGGCGATTTCGAACGGATATTCATAGAAACGGGGGATGAAAAGCAGCCATGGACAATGGAATCAATATCGACCCGGCCGAGATCGAAAAATTCGGACGAATGGCCGCACATTGGTGGGATCCCGAGGGAGAGTTGAAACCGCTCCATGACATCAACCCCCTTCGGCTTGACTATATCCGGTCGCGCACCGAATTAGAAGGCGCCCAGGTGCTGGATGTCGGGTGCGGCGGCGGGCTGTTGAGCGAAGCCATGGCCGCCGCCGGCGCCCGGGTGACCGGCATCGACATGGGAAAAGACCCCTTGGCCGCGGCAGAGCTTCACCGTCGCAAAGCCGGGCTCGACATCACCTATCGGCAGGCCACGGTGGAGGAAACGGCCGTTCACGCATCCGGCCGTTTCGATGTGGTGACCTGTATGGAACTGCTCGAGCATGTTCCCGATCCCGGTTCGGTGGTAGCGGCCTGCGGTGAGCTGGTCAAACCCGGCGGCGACATCATTTTCGCGACGCTCAATCGAAATCCCAAGTCTTTTGTGTTCGCCATTCTGGGCGCCGAGTATATCCTGGGCCTGCTGGAAAAAGGCACCCATCAGTATGGGAAATTCGTCAAACCCCGGGAACTGGCGCGGTGGGCCGAATTCACAAACTTAAGGGTTCAGGACGTTACCGGGCTTCATTACAACCCCTTCACTCGGCGCTATTCCCTGGGCGGGAATACCCATGTCAATTACCTGATGCATCTTCGGCGGCCGCTGTAAACGCCCCTCTATCGGTCCTTTCCGCGGGCCAGCACCGCCATCGTCAACCGCGATATGCAGACCAGCCGGTCCGCAGAATCGGTGATGCGGATTTCCCAGAGATGGGTGGTTCGGCCCACATGAAGCGGTTCGGCCAGGCCGGTCACGATACCGCTTCTCACCGAACGGACGTGATTGGCATTGATTTCCAGCCCCACGCAGAAGTGGGTTTCCGGGTTGACGCAGTGCAGGGCGCCGACACTTCCCATGGTCTCGGCCAAAGCCACCGAGGCGCCGCCGTGGAGCATGCCGAAGGGTTGATGGGTTCGATGGTCCACCGGCATGACCGCTTTCAGGTAATCGGGGCCGGCTTCCACGAATTGAATACCCAGCACCTCCACCAAGGTGTTATCGGCCATTTTGTTGATTCGATCCAGATCCGGTTCCATTGTCCAGATGGTCATTCCGCTCCTGTTCTCTGATGAAGTCAGTGTTCGATTCAGTTCCAAGTCGCTCGGATAAATCCGCATCAGTATCCGTAACTACCTTCAATAATATCGACCAGACGATTGTCCTCAAACAGGAGGGTTTGGGTGAACCGGCTTGCTCCGAAATTGTAAAACCATTCTTCAATGGTTACATGGATCACACAGGCGTCATGGGGCCCGTCGGGCCGATGTCTTCGGCGATAATACTCCCGGTCCTTCCACCCGAGATCATCTCCATAACGGCGGGAACGGCAATTCCGGATCAGCCGCTCTTCCTGCCGCTCCTCCACCCAGCTGGGTTCGCCGCAGTGGGCCAGGACTTCGGGCTTGGGCATGCCGACGTCGATGACTTTGCCCCTGCACCGCAAGGCCAGGGCGGTGCCTTCGAAAAAAGGGAGGCAGATCAAAACCATGAGTATCGACCCGGTTAGGTATTTATTCATAATCAATTTCTTGTTTTCTGTTAAGCTCCGTCTATTCGGGTGAAGAAGCGGAACCGCAGGGATCGCCGATTCCGATGGTGCGGAGCACGCCGCTCTTGAAGATCAGGTCATAGCAATAGGGAACGCCGTGCCGATTCTTGATTCGGACGCGCCATTTTTCGATCTTTTCGGAATCATAAATGATCCGGTTGAGACCCGGCCGCCAACCCAGTCCGTAATATCCTCCGTGGTGGAGGTAGCGATGTCCATAGAAACCGATGTGGGGGAAAAAAAACGGATCATGCCGTCGAACCACCTCTCGAACCGATCCGATCTCTTCGGCTATCAGGAGTTCCCCGCAATCTTTGCTCTCCAGCACTTCCCGGACCTTCGACGCGCTCTGATCTTCCATGATCAGAGCGTCTCCGCACCAGAGCCCGAAAACCGGTCCGGAATGCAAGAGAATCGTGATGAACAGGCCGATACAAGTGAAGCTTCGCATCGATTTCCCTTCTTTTTTCGACCGGCGGAACACCGGTCTATTTCAATAGAGACGATTCTGAAGGCCTGGCCGGAGCCTCGGGCCACGAGTCATGGAATCGCTGATGAACGTCTACAATAATGATAAGGATGGATCGGGGCCGGAGCAAATTCAATCGGGATCAGACAAAAAAGCCCGAAGGAAAAACTCCTTCGGGCTTGGTGCTACACGGGTATGCGATCTGATGATGGACTGACTAGAACAGGCCGGAGACCTTTCCGGTCTCGGGATCCACGTCGATTCGGCGGAAGGCCGGGTTGGAGCTGGTTCCCGGCATCAGGCTGATGGTTCCCGCGCAGGGGCAGAGGAACTTGGCGCCGGAATAGATCAGCACGTCGCGGATCGGCAGCCGCCAGCCCTTGGGCACACCCTTTCGGACCGGGTCGTGGGACAGCGACAGATGGGTTTTGACCATCATGGTGGCGAAATCCGCGTATTTGGGGTCTTCTTCCAGCATTTTGGCTTTGGCTTCCGCATCGGACTGCCAGTCGACGCCGTCTGCGCCGTAGACTTCCTTGGCGATTTTGTCCACCCGGTCGCGCAGTTTCATATCCAGCGGGTAGAGGAAATCGAAATCGACTTTTTCGTTGCAGGCGTCGATGACCGCATCGGCGAATTCCAGGGCGCCGTCGCCGCCCTTTTCCCAGTGCTTGGACTCGGCGCAGCGGGCGC
>JBKHDE010000186.1:0-9397 GCA_046541495.1 Desulfococcaceae bacterium | reverse complement strand
TTCAGTGGGCGTGATCCTCATCATGGGAATGGCCTTCTTGCTGTGCTGAATCGGTACCTTGCGGTTGGTCGTCTTCTTGGAGTGAATCAGGTTCCTGCGGAGAACCGGATTCGACGGCGGAGGCCTGCTCGTCCTGCCCATGCGGATGTCCGCCCGTCTCTTCATCCGTCTGCCCGTGATGGTGTCCGCCCATTGATTCACCCTGTTTCTGGGTATCCACTTTGGCCCGGTATTCCTCCGGCGTCATCCGCGGTAATTTTTTAAGGACCGCGACCAAGCCCCACAATTCCTTCTCATTGTGGGTCGGGCCGAAGGCCGGCATGCCGGTCATTTTGAGACCTTTTTCAATAATCCAGAACAGCTGGGCATCCGTAAATTCTTCAACAATGTGATCCGCCGTCAAATCCGGCGGGCTCGGATACATCCCCATAGCGAATTCCCGTCTCTGAAACCCGGGGGCCCCATGGCACAGGCGGCACATGGGATGAAAATGGTGGAAACCGCTTTCCAGAAGCTTGGGATCATCCAGAGGCGGCGGACTGATGCCGTCGCTGTGATTGTCGATGGAGCGTTCGCGGGCGATCTCCAGGACCGCGGAAGTTCCATCCCAGTGGGGCACGTTGGCTGCGACATTATAGGCCCCGGACCAGACAAACAGAGCCCCGGCAATCAGGATCAACAGAATGACGGCAAGGAAAGCGCCCAAAAATCTCATGGTCTATTTCTCCAATGCGTATATGGATACCGAAGCCATCCGTTTACATCTCATGCCCGAATTATTCTCGGACAAGCCGAAAGCATTCGAGGTAACAAGGTTGCCTTCTGGTAGTATAATCTACGGAAAGATCTGAAAACGATGCGGAAAACTATGTATTCAGGGAGAAAATGCGGCGTATTTTGTTCTCGGAGCCGCCGTTCGAACCCAGGAGAGAAAACCCTTGGCCGCCATGAAGAGCAGGATCACATACAGCAGCGTAACAAACAGGACACCTTTGGTGAAATAGAGCCAGATGCCGATGATATCCACGATGATCCAGTAGAGCCAGCTTTCGATCCGCTTGATCGCCATGAGCCACATGGCCGTGAAACTCATGAAGGTGGTGAGTGCGTCGAGATAGGGAAAGGAAGCCGGTTCGGGAAACCAGCCCGGAAAGAGGAGATGCACCCGGCTCATGAACCAGCCGTCCAAGGCAGAGAGCACGAAGGTGATACAAAGGGCCAGTATAATGCCTTTTGGCGTGCTGAACCGCACGTCGAGAATTTGCCCGTCTTTCTGCGGAGAATCGGTCCACCGCCACCAGCCGTAAATGCAGGCGACCATATAGTAGATCTGTTCAAAGGTATCCGAATAGAGCCGGATCTGGTAGAACAGCGCCATATACAGCAGCACGCTCACAATCCCCACCGGCCAGGTCATCACGCGCCGTTTTGCGATCAGCCATACCGACCAGAGATAGAGGATGGTTCCGATGAATTCGATGTAGCTCATTGGATAACCGAATATCTCGAAAGCAATCGTATCGACGCTGAATAGGTAAATCATGGGGCCGGCCCCATTTAGGGACGAATCAATCTTGAAATGAGGGACAAACCAGATACCAGCGAAAGGCATTAGAGAATAAGATTATCTCAATAAATCAATTGCGATATCTGTCTTTTATTCATCGGGCGATATTTTCATGTTTTCTTTTATCCGGCGAATTTCTTCTATGTTCAGTTCTGTTGCTTGGGCTATTTGATCTTCAGTGAGAACCCCAAAGGAAAGCAAAACTTTGGCTGTCTTTTCAGCCTTTTCTTTTTCCCCTTTGATACGCCCTTTTTCCATGCCGATCTTTTCGGCGGTTGTCACGTATTGCATCTTTATTTCCTCCTCGAATTTCAGAAGCTCTTCATGGTATGTTTTTTCCAAATCTTCCGAAAGACGCATGATCCAGTCGATAAAGCGGTACAGATTTATGATATCCTGTCTGGTCCAGCCTCGGCGATACAGGTTCTTGCTCAAGGCAAGCTTGTACTGGAGTCTTTCATTCTGATCCTTCCGGGTTTCCATCGTGCGAAGATGTGCCATCACGACAACGGCAAAGGGATTGGATGACGCTTCCAGAATCTCCCATTGATCCCGGTAGGCCAGAAGCTTTACCGCCGGAAAGTCGAAATTGGTGCGGCATCCCCACAATTCCTGTTCATAAGAATGAATATACCACCCGGGGTTTTCATCTGCAAGGATAGCCAAACTCACCACCGGCCTTTTGTGCAGATCGTGAATCCGGTAGTGGTACACAAAAACCCGGTGGCCGAACTCTTTCTCTTCCTGCCCCTGAACCTCAACATGCACCAACACCCAGGCTTCCTGTCCGTCCTTTTTCCACACCTTCACCAGATTGTCCGCAAGACGAAATCCGACCTCGGATTCCCGGGTAATCTGGCGAAGTTCCTTGTCCAGCAGTTCATATCCCCGACGCCAATCGATTTCTTTTGCAATCTCGGGAAAAAAGAATTCCATGAACTCCTGGAAATAAAGACTCAGGATCTCCTTCCAGGGGCTGTCGTATTCATCGCGTGAAGTCATGTTGTTTGGTCCTTGGGCCTTTCCAATTCAGGTGCGAATGTTGAGTATATTTGCCGTGCTGCTTCAAAATCGATTTTACTTCATAAATCCGGCTCTCGAGATCACCAGATAAGGTGAAGAAGGAAATCCGCCGCTGAATCAGGTCATCCTGGACGGCTTTTTGAAAAATATGGCGATCGACTTCTCCGGATCGGTCCCAGGTATCCTCGTAAGGAATGTCATCACCGCAGAGAAATACGAGATCATAGCGACTCACGGCCTTTTCGGCAAGTTCAGTGAGCCGGGGGGATGCCTTGCCGTGATAGTGGAGGGCAAACTGATAGGTCGTCAGCGCATTGGTATCGGTGAACAGATACCGGTCGGCCGAAAGTAACAGTTCTTCCTCCCGCTCTAAATGGCCTTCGGCGATCTCCACCAGTTGATCGAGTGACAGACGCCGGTTCACCTGATGACGTTCCCAGTATGCCCGGCCGTACTCCGGCATCCACCGGGTCCGGAACTCACGGACGAGCCTGGAAGCCAGTGTGGTCTTTCCGGTACAGGGCGCGCCCAAAAAAACGACATTGGTGATCAGATCCCGGTAAACCCGGGGATGGATATATTCCCGATGCCGGAACGGATGATTCCGAATCATGGTTCCGGAGACGGGAACCTGCCGGCGCTCTGGATCCACCAGCCGGTTTCTGGCGCCGAGGGCACGGCTCATATGATCGCCGTAAAACTCACTGGAATAGAAATGGGTGATGCCCGTCACCCCCAGCCGGTTCAGGATATAGTCTTCGTGGCGCTGTTTGATCTCCGGGGTATCGCCCACTTCCGTCGGCCCGTCCCATGCCTCGATTACCTGAACTGTCGGATAGAGTTCCCGAATCCAGTTTGAGCGCACCGGCAGCGGAACCGGTGTGACATCCGGGGCGTCGTAGATGATGACCACCACTTCATCCATTTCAGCCAGGGCGGTCTCGATCACCAATTGATGGCCTTTGTGAAGCGGGGCGTATTTGCCAAGGGTGAGTCCCCGGCGCCTGGAGGTCATCGGCTGGTCTTCCTTCCTATGATCCGTCTGATGATCCGGGCAGAGTATCCGAAGTGGACCGGTAGGATCATCCGGAACCCATTCTCATCCATTTGTTTCGATCCGGAGCCGCAGTATTCCATAATCAATTTTGGAATTATGGCGCGGATCACGGGGGATGGGCATCTGAAGAATCCGGTCCGGTTCGGGGAGCGGGCCGCTCCTGATCTGCTGCAACAGTGCCGTTTCTTCCGCAGTTCCTTCGTAAACGAGAATCAACTGGTCCCCATGCGTCAGATACGTCCCCAGCGTCACCCCAGGAAGATCCCCCAGCATCGATTCCAGTGGAAAAACGAAGTATCGCCGCCCTTCCCTGTCAAAACGACTCCCCACCCGCCCCATGAGGTAGAGTTCACCGTTCCTGTCGAGATACCCGGCATCCCCGGTTCTGTGCCAGAGGCTTTCCCCTGCGATGATCTTGTTTTCCCGAACCGCTTCCGGATTGTTGAAATAGGCTTTCAGCACATGATCTCCCCCGACGCAGATTTCCCCCACCGATCCGGCTGGAAGGGTGATCCGGTCCAGTGCTTCGACGGAAGTGACTTCAATCGGGCCGTATTGAATCTCCAGTATGCGGCAGTCGATCTCCTCCACCGGCTTTCCCACCGGCAGTCCCTGATCCGGGGAGGTGATCCGCGATTGTGCCACGGTCGCAGCATTCACCCGGCTGATGGGCTCGGCTTCAGTGGAGCCGAATACGATTTCAACTTCGACATGGGGAAAAGCCCGGACCAGTCGCTCCGCCAGGTCGGGAAATACCGGCGCACCGCCGAGGAATATCCGCCGGAGGGTTTCGGGTCTCCGGCCGGTCTGTTCACAGTGGCGGGCCAGCCGGTCGAAGATGACCGGTGAGCCGCAGGCGCGGGTGACCCGGTGGTGATCCAGTTCCTTCAGCAACACCGCCGGGTCCACCCGTTCGGGATGCCGGTGATCCATGTCCGGAATCACGGAGGTGATGCCGGATGCGATGTTGGTCAGAACGAAAATCGGCAGGGCGGTCAGATCGACTTCGTCTTTCCGGGGGGAGAGATGATGGCTCAGGGCGTGATGCTGGGCAAGCAGAAAACCGACGGTGCGGTCCGCCGCCTTGGGTGTACCGGTGCTGCCGGTGGTGAAGGTCAGCAGGGCGGTCTGCTCCGGTTCCACCGGCGTGACCGAGGGCGGTTCACCGGACGGCATCCACCCGGCAAAGCGTTTGACCGGGATGGACCGCAGTGCCGGGCTGATCAGCCGGAACAGGTGGGTTTTGAAAACCCCGATGAACCCCCTGCAGTCGGCCAGTTTGATCGCATGTTCCAGCCGCTTTCGATCCGCCCAGGCATCCAGAAAGACGGCGGTGGCGCCCCGATGCCAGATCGCCAGGAGAAGGACATAGAGTTGAATCGACATGGGCACGAACAGCAGCACGCGGTCCCCTTTTCCGATGCCGGACCGGGACAGTCCTCCGGCGGTTTTTTGAACGGCTGCGGCCAGTTCGTCGTAGGTCATGACCTGCCCTTTGTGCCGCAGGGCCGGATGGGTGGCTTTCCTTCCGGCATGGTCGAAGAGGATGGCGAGAAATGGATTGTCGTCCGTGGGGTTCATCACAGTTCACTTGCGTAGAGATGGTAGCGTCTCAGCAGATGAGCGCCTGTATCGGCCACCCGCGTGCTGACGTTTTTTTCATGCATCAGGGCATGGATGATGTCTTTGTATCCGGCCTTCCGGGCGTCCGCATGGAGTTGCCTGACGAGGAATCCGCCGAGCCCTTTTCCTTTTGCGCCGGACTTCACCGCCAGGGTTTTGATAATGAGTGTCGTCGGAGATGGCTGAAAACGGTCTGGCACCGCGAAGATGAATCCCTGCAATTTTCCGGCTTCATCCTCGCACAGGCGCACGAACGCCGGATCGATTGTGGCCGCCGCCTTCCGGTAGAGTTGCTGGAATTCATCCGCTTCAATGGGGGTGTAGAGGACATTGTCCGCGAACGCCTCAACGGAGAGATCATAGATGGCGCCGATGTCTTTGGTGTATTGTTCCATCTGGATGGACCGGACCCGAAGGCCCCGGTCCTGAAGGAATGAATTGAACTCCTCGTTTCCGCCTTCGGATTTATCCGTCAGCGGAATGAGGGTGGATACATACCGTTCCGCAACGGAAAATCCGGCGCTTTCAAACAGCGACCGGTACCAGGGCTTGTGGTGGTTATCCAGGAAAAACGGCGGTTCCGGGTCCGGAACGGTAACCCGGTACTTTCGCCAGGTGGAGCCGTTCATGGGGCCGATGCACCAGCCGCAGCCTTCTTCCTTCAGCCATTCCCGCACCACCTGGAACAGGGATTCAGCAACCGCCGTATCTTCTATGCATTCAAAAAAACCGATCATTCCGGCGGAACGTCCCCGATACGTCAGCAACGGATTGACCAGACCGGCGGCCCGTCCGCGGATGGTATCTCCCTGTCGGGCCAGAAAGTAGCGGGACCGAATGCCGGGGAGCACCACTGTGTCATCAGGGAGGAAGAATGGATCATCCGCATAGAGTTCTTTCTGGAATGTCATGAATTCGGTGATTCTGCGGGTATTTTCGGAGCCGAAATGGTCGAAAAAAATCATGATGATTACCTCACCAAAGACTTCCTGGTATTGTCAGGGGCTGGCTTTCTGTCCGTATTTTGCCAGGGGAGGATGGTACCGCTTGGCGGTAAATGCAACATCTTCGCGTACCATACCATCTGCCGGATCAGGAAAACAAGAAATTTGAAGAAATACTCCCGAAGATCGGGGCTGATCAGGAGGCAGTTGTATCGCAAAAGCGAGGGGACGGCAGAATCCCTTTTGACTTCTTTATGAAATACCATGATAATAGGAACCGGTAAGTCGGAATGCTGAAATTTTCCGGACAAGGTAAATCAATTCATGAGCATAATCGGTGAAGTTTTCGAAAAATCGACAGGTTCCGCGCATGACTCGGCTTTCAAGGCCGCGTTCCAGAAGCGGGAACTAGCGAAGGACTTTTTTCGACATTATTTTCCCGGGAAAATCGTCAGGCAGATCGACTTCCGATATCTGAAGCTGGCCAACCGGAGCTATGTGGATGAAAAGCTGAAGAATAGACATTCGGATATCATTTATCAGACGAAGATCAGGGGCAAAACCGCGTTCCTGTACCTTCTCTTTGAGCATCAGAGCAGGCCGGATTTCTGGATGATCTTCCGGTTGTTGTGTTAGGTGATCAATAATATAAGGCGGGAGTTCATCGAACAGAATCCGAAGACGAAAGAGCTTCCGGTAATCCTGCCGGCGGTGCTGTATCACGGGAAACGGAACTGGAACTGCCCGCGATCTCTTGCGGAAATCATGGAGACGGGAGAAGGGCTGGAACAATACATTCCACAGTTCACCTATGACCTGTTCGATCTCCGGGATTACGAGGATGAGCGGCTTCTGCTGGGCGACGCCATGGCCCTCGGCGTGGTGCTGTACCTGATGAAGCATATATTCGACGAGAACTTCGGTGAGCACATTGAATCCGCCATCGGGTATCTCGGAAAGATTCATAGGCAGGAAACCCAGCTGGAATTCCTGGAATGGATGCTGCGGTATGCGTATCATGCCAGGGAAGACGATCTGGGTGAAAATATTGATCGGGGACTGGATGCCCTGGGCGATGAAAATGCAAGGAGGATGGCGATGACGATTGCAGAAAGATTACGTCAGGAAGGGAGAGAAGAAGGAGTTCAAGAAGGTTTTCAGAAGGGAATAGGTTTCGGTCGAGAGCTTATTTTGAAACAGTTGAAAAAGCGGTTTGGTTATCTATCGCCTGAGATAGAGCGCAAACTGAATGAATCCGGGGTGGATGTTCTGGATCGGTTCGGCGAGTCCATTTTCGATTTTGAAAGCCTGGAAGATGCCGAAAAGTGGTGGGAGGATTTTGAAAAAGGCGGAAATGCCTGAGCTGGACCTAATTATTCCTGCCAATTCCGGTTCGGACACCACTGACGGCGGTTCCGGATAAAGGGAATGTTGCGGAGACTTCGGGAGAGCAGCGGGAATGAGGCAGGTACGAAGGGGCCGGACGTCAGGGAAACACCTTAATTCTCATATGCTACGAGCAAAAGTGGATACATACCTGATATGTGACTCTGGTGCCCTTGCCCGCCTACCTGACTCTTTAGAGTAAAAATTATTTTATTTTTCTATTGCCCCATCTCTACCCCATCAACAAGACCATCAACTTCAACTAAAAGAATATCACCATCTTCATTCCAAATTCCAACATCAACAGGCTGATTTTTTACCCCTTTAGATTGCAGATCACCAGAAACAGCTTTAATATCACGCCCTAATAATTGGACATTCTCCCAATAAACGTTGTTTGGTTGAAAAACTGATATATGTTTAACTTTTTTATCTGGATCTACTGTGATATGGACACCAATATCATCATAGGCAATGACTTCATCGTCATCACCTTCAAACCTCCTAAATACCTCATCCTTTCTACCCAAAACTGAAGTGTATTCATCCTCCGTCATACCTAAATAAATTGGGCCGATAGATATTTTTGGATTTATTTCCCACATCATAAATCACCTTATTTTCGTCTGGTACTACATTTAGCCGCAGAGAGTCATTCTATCGCCATGACAGTCCACACCGCCCACAAAAAAGAAACCAGAAGCGATACCACAGCAGTAAACCGAAGCAACTGTACCCGGTCCCATTCCGGATGTTTGATCCAGGCATACCGCCAGTAAGCGAGTTCAATCAGGCCCGCACCGATGATGATGCCAATCAGGGCTGTAAATGTAGAGATTGCCGACAGAAGCAACAGAGAGGGTCCGGTGATCGTCAGCCCCAGCATGGAGGACCGCGCCCAGATCGGCGGGTCTTGAAACCACTTTGGAATTTTCCATCGGTAGGGTTTGTTGAACAGCGCCCGCCGGTGCCAGAGGATGCCGAGGTTTGCGATCATGTTCATGGCATAGGGCGCAAAAAAAATGTCGCGGGGATAGACCGTAAAGCCCGCGACCATCACCCAGAACACCGACACCAGCAGGATGAAGAAGACCGGACGGATGCGGTATTTATCCGTCGGATCATCCGAGGGTTCGATAAAGATATCCAGCACACAGATCAGCGCCATCGCAAGCAGAATCGGCAGAAGCCACATCATGCCGGCGATTTCATAGGCCCCGAATCCCATGAGGGTGATGCCGATGGCCGCCGTCAGGCCGATCCGCCCGGTGCGGCGGGCCAGCACCGCCACCAGGGTGAACAGCGACACCAGAAGCAGCACCTTCACCGCCAGCGGTACCCAGGACTGTGCCACAGCCCGGTGGGCGATGACAATCGTTCCGATGGGGATGATCAGGTTGTCGGACCCGTCCAGGGAAATCGACTCGAATGCGGTGATCAGCAGGGCGATGTAAAGACCGGAGAGTACCGAAACCGCCGGATCAATGCCGGTGAGCAGGAGCAGGATCAGGTGGACCGTCAGGAAGGTCGCCAGAAAAAAGATGATCGACCCTTCCAGGCTTTTGGTGTCCTCTTCCACCACATAGAGCTTGAAACCGTACCGCCCGCCCACCAGGGCCGCCAGGGAGTCCGACACCGCCAGCACCAGAATGCCGATGACATAAAGATCGGGGCGATGGATGCGGGTGGCGATAAAAAAAGAAAGATAAACTGCGATGGGGTAGTAAAGCCCGCCCTGGGAATGCCGTTCCACCCCGTGAACCGAGGGGAGCAGACCGAACTTCTTGGTCGTGACCA
>JBKHDE010000185.1:0-9439 GCA_046541495.1 Desulfococcaceae bacterium | reverse complement strand
ATTATTCAGGATGACTGAAACGGTGATCAAAGCCCACATACGGAACTTATGAACAGGAGCAGGTCATGAATATTCAGATCGCCTTTTTCGGCTCCAGTCTGGTCTCCGCCTATTGGAACGGGGCCGCCACCTACTATCGCGGAATTCTGAGCGCACTTCATGAACACGGCTACGGCATCACCTTTTATGAACCGGACGCCTTTGAGCGGCAGCAGCACCGGGATATTCCCGACCCGCAGTATGCCCGATCGGTGGTTTACCCGGCGGATCAGGCCGGGGTGGAAAAAGCGCTGGCCGAGGCTCAGGATGCGGATATCATCGTCAAGGCCAGCGGGGTGGGGGTATTTGATGAACTGCTGGAAGCGGCGGTGCTCGAATTCCGAAGACCCGATTGCCGGGTGGTGTTCTGGGATGTGGATGCGCCCGCCACCCTGGACCGGGTGGGGAGTGATCCGAAGGACCCCTTCGGTCCTTTAATTCCGGAATATGATCTGATCCTGACCTACGGCGGAGGGCCGCCGGTGGTGAACGGGTATGAGGGACTGGGCGCCCGGCGCTGTATTCCGGTCTACAATGCGCTGGACCCGTCCACCCATCATCCGGTGGAACCGGACCCGCGGTTTACAGCCGCCCTCGGGTTTCTGGGCAACCGCATGCCCGACCGGGAAGGCCGGGTGGCCGAATTCTTTTTCGGACCGGCCGCCGAATGTCCGGATCTGCGATTTCTGCTGGGCGGCAACGGATGGGGTGAGCATGCACCGGAACTGGCCAACGTCGATTATCTGGGCCACGTCTACACCCGGGACCACAACGCCTTCAACGTAACCCCGACCGCGGTTCTGAACATCAGCCGGGAGAGCATGGCCCGGTACGGGTTTTCCCCGGCCACCCGGGTTTTTGAAGCCGCCGGTGCCGGGGCCTGCCTGATCACCGATGCCTGGGAAGGAATCGAACAGTTTCTGACTCCGGGGTCGGAATGTCTGGTGGCCCGAAACGGCGCGGAGGTGGTCCGCCATTTGCGGGAACTGACGCCGGAACGAAGTCGTTCCATCGGCCGGGCGGGCCGGAACCGAATGCTCAAGGAGCACACCTACCGGCACCGGGCCGAGGCGCTCGACCGAATCTTTCAGGGGCTTTTTGCGTCGGGTTCGGTCAAGGAGCGGGTCGCCTCATGAATACCCCTCGCACTTCCATGAACATCGTCATTCTGGGGCTCTCCATCACCTCCTCCTGGGGCAACGGTCACGCCACCACCTATCGCGGCCTGGTTCGGGAACTGGTCAAGCAGGGCCACCGGGTTCTTTTTCTGGAGCGGGATGTGCCCTGGTATGCGGACAACCGGGACCTTCCGGAACCGCCCTTCGGGCGGACCGAACTCTACGGGGACCTGGATATACTTCGGGACCGGTTCACGGATACGATTCGAAACGCCGATCTGGTGATGGTCGGTTCCTATGTGCCGGACGGGGTCGAGGTGGGCCGATTCGTTCAGACCGAAGCAAAAGGGGTGACCGCCTTTTACGACATCGATACCCCGGTCACCCTGGCCAAGCTTGGCCGAGGGGATTACGAATACCTTCATCCCGATCTGATTCCCGGCTATCACCTCTACCTTTCCTTCACCGGCGGTCCGGTGCTGGACCGCCTGGAAAAAGAATACGGCAGCCCGGCGGCCCGGCCGCTCTATTGTTCGGTGGACCCCTCCCTCTATTTCCCTATGGAGAGGGACCTGGAATACGATCTCGGCTACATGGGCACCTACAGCGATGACCGGCAGCCTCCCCTGGAGGCCCTGCTATTGGAACCGGCCCGCAAATGGCCCGACGGCCGGTTCGTGGTGGCCGGCCCCCAGTATCCCGACTCGGTGGCCTGGCCCGGGAATGTGGCCCGAATCGATCATCTGCCGCCCGCCGAGCACTGCGAGTTTTACAACCGTCAGCGGTTTACTCTGAACATCACCCGGCAGGACATGATTCAGGCCGGGTATTCCCCCAGCGTACGCCTTTTCGAGGCCGCGGCCTGCGGAATTCCCATCATCAGCGATTACTGGCCGGGTCTGGAGACCTTTTTCGAACTCAACCGGGATATATTGGTGGCCCGATCCTATGAAGATGTGCTCGGATTTTTAAGGGAAATTTCCGATGATGATCGGCGAACCATCGGTGAACGCGCTCGGCAACGGGTGTTGTCGAACCATACCGCCGCCCACCGGGCCGCGGAACTGGAAACCTGTGTGCGGGAAGTAGCGGCTTCCGCGAAATCCCTGTGAAATGGGTTTGAAATTGAAACGCCTCATGGTAAGGGTCATCCTGTCTTCGGTAGTAACGATTCGAAAACAGGTTTCATCTGAACCATTCATTTAAAAAGGGATGATTGTCATGAGGCGCAAAATAGATCTGGCGGCGAAGGTAATTCTGATCTGCATCTGGATGTTGATATTCACCCGACCGGTATCGGGGGAACCGGGTAACATCGAAGAGGACCGGTGGACTTTTACGCCGGGGGAGGCCTGGCGCCTGAAGGTGGCGCCTCCCGAAAGGCTTTATTCACCTTATTTGGCCGATCTGCGTCGCCCGACGATGTCGATGACCTACATGCATCTGACCGATTCGGTGATCCCGGATGCGGGCAATGACCGGTTCGCCTTCATGCTGGGGGGGCAGTTCGGGGTTTTGCGGGCATATCCCCTTGCCTTCCCGGGTTCGGCGTTTCAACTCGATTTATACGGGTCCTTCTATGGACAGTTCGATATCGACAGCAGCACCGACAATATCGGGTGGGACGGTTTTTACGGGGCGGTCCTCTCCTGGGCCAACGATGGGGGGCTTGCGGCACGGCTGGCATTGAATCACGACTCCAGCCACCTCGGGGATGAGTTCATCGAAGAAACCGGCCGGTTGAGACTCAATTACACTCGGGAGGAGATCGCAGGCGGTCTCAGCTATCATTTAAAAGACCGGTATCGAATCTATGGTGAGGCGGCCTATGCCCACCATGCGGGGGATAACGAGTATCAGGAGCCCTGGCGGGTTCAGGGAGGTCTGGAGTACGAGCCGGCGGACCGGTTATGGGGCGGACCGCTGGGCTGCTTCGCGGCCCTGGATCTCACCGCCTATGAAGAAAACGACTGGGATCTCGATGTCACCGCCCATGTCGGGGTGACCGCACCCTTTGAGTACGCCTTTCGAACCGCTCGAATGGGGCTGGTGTATCGCAAGGGGCGGTCCCTGATCGGGGAGTTTTCCATGCACCGGGAAGAATGGTGGGGTCTGAGAATCACTATGGATTTATAGGTCGATACAGAATCGGCTACCGATGACGATTCACAGAAAAGGAGAGAAGGAGAATGAATAAACGGTTTGCCATCGCAGGGATGATGGTCTGTCTACTGGCATGGGCTGTACCCGGATTCGGCTTGGAGCCTGAAGAAGCGGAGAACCTGGTGTTCTATTTCGAGAACGACACCTTCGGCGGCACCGATGAAAATTACAGCAACGCGGTCAAAATCTCCTGGACATCCGAAGACATCGACGAATACACCGACGGATACGAACCCGGGGATGTGCCGGTATTGGGCGGATTCTGGAGCGGCGAGGGATATCAGCGGAATTTCGGTTTTTCCGTCGGCCAGAACATCTACACCCCGGAAGACACCGACACCGAAGAGCTGGTGGAGGATGACCGCCCCTATGCCGGGCTGCTCTATCTCGCATTCGCGCTGCACCGGAAAACCCCGAAAATTCTGGATACCCTTGAACTGACCCTCGGCCTGGTCGGCCCGGCCTCTTTGGCCGAAGAGAGCCAGAAGCTGGTGCATGATATATTAGATATCGATTCACCGGAAGGCTGGGACAACCAGATCGACAATGAACCCGGCATCGCACTGACCTGGCAGCGAAGCTGGCGGGCGGTGGCCGACGGCGGGTCTTTCGGCTGGGGCTGGGACCTGATACCCCATTTCGGCGTCACCCTCGGAAATATTTCCACCTTTGCCAATGCCGGGTTCGGTCTTCGGTTCGGATACAACGTCCCCCAGGATTTCGGCACCTCCCTGATCCGTCCGGCCGCAACCGTGCTGGTGCCGACGGCCGAATCGGACCCCCGGCTGAGTCAAAAGCGGGACTTCGGCATCGTCTGGTTTGCGAGGGCCGAGGGCCGGGGGGTGGCCTACAATGTCTTTCTGGACGGCAACACCTTTGAAGACAGCCACAGCGTCGATAAGGAATTTTTTGTGGCGGACCTTTCCGCCGGGATCTCCATCCTCTATAAATCCGTGAAACTGAGCTATGCCCAGGTCTACCGAACCGAGGAGTTCGAAGAGCAGGACGGCGGGCACACCTTCGGCTCGGTGGCCCTGTCCATTACCTATTGAGCAGGGTCATTCAGCAGAATTCGGCCGCATTCTCCGGGTTTTTGGCGGCCAGGAACTCCCGCAGACAGTCGATGTGGCGGTTTTCTTCGGCGATGATCTTCGTCAGTTGATTCAGGGCTTCTTCTTCCTGAATGAAGGGCTGCAGCATTTCATAAAAGAGAACGGTGTCTTTTTCAAACTCGATGAAGACCCCGATCAGCTCTTCCAGTGATGTGATCTCTTCGAAATCGACCTCCCTCAGGGAAAAGCTCTGCCCTCCGATCATCTCTTCGAACATCTCCCGGTGCATCTCTTCTGAAATCGGATTTTCCGGCCGCTTCTCCAGATTCGCTTTCAATTTTTCGAACCACTCGGCGTGCTTTATCTCTTCCCGGCTGATCCACTGGAGCATCTCGATTAACTCGGGATCGGATACCTTTTCCATGGCTTGACGGTAGACCGTCTCCCCGTTTTGTTCCAGCCGAATCGCCATTTCCAGTATTTCCTCAGCAGTAAACATGATGCCTCCTTTCCCCTTATTTTATAGCATGCAGTCCCAGAAAGTAAAGGGCCGCCGCCGCGACCAGGGTCAGGCACGGCATCCATAGATACCGATAGACCGGCCGCAGGCGGGTGTCGAAATAGCCGTTGGAAAGGAGCAGACAGAGGTGAAGCGGCGAGAGGAGCACTCCGGCGAATCCGCCCACCAGGGCCAGCATCATGTAGGAGAGGATCAGGTCCCCCTGGCCGTAGGTGTGGACCAGGGAGATCAGGATGGGAAAGGTGGCTCCCACAAAGGCGATGGTGATGCCGGCCACCCCGCCCACGATAAAGGGCAGCAAAACGGTGATCGGCGCCAGGGGGATCTGCCAGTCGATCAGCTCTCGGCTGATGGCTTCCACGGCCCCGCTCTGGTTGAGAATCCCCTGAAAAATCAGAATCCCGGCCACCATGTAGAACATGTGCAGCAGTTTGGGGTTTCGAAGAATCGACCAGCGCCGCTCCCCGGAAATGTGATTGGAGCGCCAGACCCAGGCGATGGCCACCAGAAGGGCCAGAATCAGGCCCAGTTCTTTGGAGATCGTTTCGCCGTTTCCCGCCATCAGCCGGGTCAGGATCATTCCGGATCCGAGGCCCAGAATGATCACCGTCAGAATCGGTGACAGCTCCCGCAGAAATGGTTTGACCGGGGTCCGTTTGGACCGAATCCCGGCGGCACCGGACTCATCCCGATTCAGGACCTCTCGAATCGGCCAGTATCCCGCGGCCGTCGCCACCACCGTGACAGGAAACAAGCAGAGCACAAACACCCAGAGGTTGAGCCCGGCCAGGGTGGTGGTCAGCAGCACCCCGGGGTAGAGGGGCCACCAGTATTCCCAGATGTGCCGGAACCAATAATTGACATAGCTGAGCTGGGCACCGGAAAGGCCCCGGCGCTTCCCCAGGTCCTTGACCATGGGCGCGGAAAAGATGGCCCCGCCGGGCATCGGCAGCAGGCCGATAATGGCCGGAAAGATGATCAGCTTCAGCCCCGGATGGCGGACCACCCCCTGAAACCGGTCCAGAAGCCGCTTCATCTGGCCCGCCGCCTCCATGGAGTGGCTCAGCACCAGGATCAGGCAGACCACGGCCGACAGGGCCAGGGTTTTGGGGTGAAGCAAAGAGGCGATCACCGCCTGAAGGATCTCCCAGGGGTTCATGGCGAACAGCAGCCCCAGGACCACCGAACCGATGAGAAAGGCGCTCCCCAAAGAGAGCTTTTTCTGGATGCCGTAAAGGATTATAATGAATACCGCAAGAATGCGCAGCATGGCCGGAATATGGTTGAGAAACATGCATCCTCGATGTGGGTTGAGTCCAAAAGGTTCTGAAAGCGACCGTCTCTTGTAGCAGAATCGGGATACCGACACAAGGCGGCAAATTCAGGAGGATTCGGACCCGACCCCGATGGCGTCTTTGCCCTTTTCCTTGACGTGAAACATGGCCTGGTCCGCCAGGGCCAGAATGGCCGAGAGATCCGAGGCGTCTTCGGGAAAGGCGGCGATCCCGAAGCTGGCGTGAAGGTGAACGGCATGGCCCCGGCTGGAAAGATAGACCGTTTCCTTCATTCGACGGCGGATCTCTTCGGCCTTTTCCCGGGCCTGGTCCTTGTCCCGGCCCGGCAGCACGATCACGAATTCGTCCCCGCCGTAGGCCACCCCGAAGGCGGGTTCGGTCAGGCAGGCCGCGATGGTTTCCGCCACCTCTTTGAGCACCTGGCTGCCGTTGAGATGGCCGTAGGTGTCCACCACCCGTTTGAAGTTGTCCATGTCCATGAAGATGAGAGAGAACGGGGTGTCGCCGGCTCGGCTTTCCACGATCAAATCCTCCAGGGCCCGGTACAGGTGGCGGGTGTTGTACAGCCCGGTGAGGCTGTCATGAATGGCCAGGTGGCGGAACATTTCCCGACTCTTTCGCAGTTCGTCCTCGGCCTGTTTTCGGGCGGTGTTGTCGATGGCGAGGCCTTCGATGATGCCGTCGCCGTCCTTTTGTTCGATCAGGTGAACATTGATCAGGATCCAGACCGGTTCGCCGTCCTTTCGCTTCAACCTGAGTTCGTAGTCGGTGAGACGGCCTTGTTCCCGAAGGGCTGTGACCATTCGCTCCCGATCTTCGGGATGCTCATAAAACCGGCGCACCGAGTCGACCGCGGTCATGAGCTGATGGGGGGAATCATAGCCCAGCATGCGGGCGTAGGCCGGGTTGACGTTGAGGATTCTGCCGGTGAGGGTGGTCTGAAACATGCCCTGAAGGGCGTTCTCATACATTCCGCGGAACCGGATTTCCGAGGCCAGCAGATCCCGCTGAAGGGTGATCAATTCCGACAGGTCGGTCACAAAGGCCGCATGGCCCATAAACCGGTCGTCTTCATCCCGTAGCGTGCTGCCGTGGACCAGCACCGGAATTTTTCGGCCGTCCCCGGTGGCGAAGATGCCCTCGGAACTGTCATATTCCAGCGCAAAGGGATTCTCCTTGCAGGAGAGCAGAAATTCCCGGTATCCGTCTGTGGCCAAATCCAGGATCGATTTGCCGAGCACCTCTTTTTCGGAGTAGCCGACCATTTCTCGAAACGCCTGATTGGCGTCCTGAATCACCAGGTTCTCATCCATGAAGAAATAGCCTTCGGCCGCGGTTTCGACGATTCGGCGGTACCGTTTCCGGTTCTTTTTCAGGGCCGCTTCCTTTTCTTGGATCGCCTTCTGAGCCGCCTTGTTCTCCCGAACGATATTCCGGTAAATGGCTGCGTTCAGTTCCTTGACATCCTCCAGGCGGCGCCGGTACCGTTCGGATCGGGCCAGCCGCTTGATCAGAAAGGCCCGTTCCCGCCGAAGCTGGTCGATTCCGCTCTCTTCTTTGGGGGTCGGCGGCGACGGCAGGGGCCGGTCCGTTTCCGGTTTTCGGAACCGTTCGGAGGACGCGGCGGGGGATTCCCCCACCTGAAGAACCAGAAGGGAGGCGTTGTGGAGAAAACAGGGGTGTGCGGGGCCGAGGGGGCCGATTTCTCCGAAGCCGTAAAACCCGAGAATCGGCACATCCCGGGGCAGGGCGTCCCGGAGCAGGTGCATCTCCTCTTCGATGCGGGTGCCCAGGGCCTCTTTTCGAATGACGCAGGAAAAGGCGAGTCCGAAAGCCGGTGCGGCCCCATCCGGCTGTTGGGAAAGGCCGGCCAGAGACCGGCGGGTGTGGTCGAGAATGTAATCCCGAATCGGTTCGGTGATCTGAACGGTACTTCCCTCGGGTACCGCCTCGGTCATCAATACGCTGCCGTCCCGATCATCATAGACCAGGGGTTCCCGAAGGTAGAAGGTTTCCGCATCCGGTTCATGGACCGCCAACGGAAAGGCGGTGGCCGGTTCGCCGTGAACCCCCAGGTAGCGCCGGTAAAAATCGAGGGCGTTCTGATCTCCGATGGAATAGATGCGCCGACCTTCGGCCCGGGTGACCTCCGCCCGCATGCCGATCGGCTTCCAGCTGTTGGCCAGGGCGAAGCGCTGTTCAAGGGGGCCTGCAAACAGGAGCAGGGGAAGGGCGTCGGTCAGAACCCGGCCGTTGAAAAAGAGGTGAATCGGATGATCGCCGCCGTCGGGCCGAGCGGCGCATCCGCCGAAGACGGTGCATTGCGGCCCCAGGTTCCGGCTCAGGGTTTCCAGAATGGATGCCCCGGGTTTGTTGAAAAGATCCGGAAAGGTCAAACACAGGCGCGGCGGCCCGGCCATTTCGGCCCCGGCCTGTTTCAATGCCGCCTCGACCGCGGCTTCGGGGTTTTTAGACAGATCGGCGCCGATCCCGGCCCGCATTTCCACCGTATCGGATCCGAGGGTCAACAGGAGGATGGCGTCTTCGCTGAACCCGAACCCGGAAGAAAATTCGCCCGCAGTGGTGCAGCCGATCAGGTCCATTCCCGGGAAATGGCCATGGATTTCCTCGAGCATCCGGTCATGGTCGAACTCCCCGCTGGTGAAAACGATCCCCGCCCGGGGCGCCATGCCGTCCATGCCCTCTTGGCACCGACGAATCACCTTCGACACCACCCGCTCCGTATCCAGCCCTTCCGCCTGGCCGATCCCCACCTTGAACATGGCGCACCTCCGGCATGAATGGTTTACTTCATGATTAATTACAAAAGATAATGCACGGATTGATTGAAAGAAAGGTTTTCAGTGAGAATACGGATTTTCAGTCTGGATTCTTACCCAACGTTCGAAAATGATGTGCTGATGATTGCACGCAGGTTCTTCGGGGTGAAGAAATACTTTATTCCAGGGGCGGAAGGCGGGGTGGCGGGGGCTTGATGCCCAACTCATCCATTAATAATACGAGCGGCTTGTTTCGGATGTTCGCTAATTCTGTCAAATGTTCTATGCGTTTGGCATCCAGCATTTCCATTTGATCCGTTAATCTTAGCAATTCCTCGTATTCATCATTTGTCAGTGTTTTTTCGTCCCGTTTATGAAGGAGTTCGTTGTATTTGCGTTGAAGTTTTTCTGGAATGCCTTGGTTGATTTTTATCAACAACTCCGATTCGTCCGGCGGAAGCCGGTGGTCTTC
>JBKHDE010000184.1:0-9441 GCA_046541495.1 Desulfococcaceae bacterium | reverse complement strand
GGTTCTTTGATAAAGGCACTGCCCGCCAGATGGCGGACCTTGTGGTGCTGAAACAGGTCGTGAATCCCCTTGGCCTGGGTGCCGATCACCGATTCTTTCCGGGCCATCAGCCGGGCCATGTTCACCCGGGGGCCGGCATTCGAGTCGCCGGGCAGATCGACCCCGAAGGTGTCGGCCTTATGGAAATTTTCGAGCAGGGCGGCGGTGGTGATCATGATCTTGGAAGGGATGCACCCCCAGTTGAGGCAGGTGCCGCCCACATTCTCCTGTTCGATGACGGTCACCTCCGCTCCGAGCCGGGCCGCGGATACCGCCGCCACATAGCCGCCCGGACCCGCGCCGATGATGGTGATTCGTGTGGCCATACTGTCTCCTTTTTGCTGATGCCTGGACTTACTGGCGGTTGGATGGGTTTCGTCGATACCGATATGGAAGCGATTTTTACTACAGAATCCATAAAAGGTAAAGTAATTTATAGAATCAGATTGTGGAAAAATTCAATTATCAACTTTTGATTTGATGAAATGCTAAATTCAGTAAAAAAATATTGACTTTTCCATCAATTTCATTCAGTATTCAATACAAAAAACATACTCCCATGACCGAACCGAAAAAAACCGAACGCGCGATGAAAATCGACGAGACCAATCTGGCGATCATTCAGCACCTGCGGGACGGCCGGAAATCCTACAAGCAGATCGCCGACGACCTGGGCCTGACCGAAAACACCGTCCGGTCGCGGGTCAAAAAACTTCTGGACTGCGACCTGCTCGATATCACGGGCCGGGTCGACCCCGAAGCGATCTCCCGGCATCAGCTGGTCATCATCGGGGTGAAGCTGGGCACCGAAAACATGTTTGAAAAGGCCGAAGCCTTCAGCAGACTCAAGGGCGTGGTCTCGGTGGCCATCGTCACCGGCCGGTACGACCTGATGGCCACGGTGTTGTTTCGGGAAGGGTTCGATCTTCAGGATTTCTACACCGACGAGGTGGTCAAGGTGAAAGGCGTCAAGTCCATGGAGACCTTTGTGGTTTATAAAGGGTTCAACGTCAAAGTACCCTATGTACTCTAATACTCTTTTCCCTTAAAATATAAAGGAGATAACGATGGCAAACGGACCCAAAAAGACCATGCTCCACAGCTGGCATACCGAACAGGGCGCCAATATGGCCGATTTCGGCGGGTATGAAATGCCGCTCTGGTATTCCTCGGCCAAAAACGAACACCTGGCGGTGCTGACCCGGGCGGGGATCTTCGACACCAGCCACATGGCCACGGTGCTGGTCTCGGGCGCCGAGGCCCTGGACCTGCTTCAGCTCTGCTTTACCAACGATCTGACCGCCTGCATCGGCAAAGACAAAAAGCCGCTCTTTTCCGGCCGATGCGTATACGGCGCCTTTTTAAACGAGCAGGGCCACGTCATCGACGACGCCATCGTGTTTCAGATCGACGAGGGCCACTATATGGTGGTGGTCAACGCCGGAATGGGGCCGGCGATCGCCGGTCACCTCAAGGCGCAACAGGGCGGCGCCGGTGTTCACATCACCGACCTGAGCGATCGCCTCGGTAAAATGGATATTCAAGGGCCGGCGGCGGCCAGGATCATGCAAAAAATTCTGGCCTCCCCGGACACGGTCCTGGACCGGATGCCCTATTTTTCGTTTAAGGGGCATTTTGACGAAACCGCTCCCCGGGCCGACGCGGTTCGCCTGACCGACGGCGCCCCCATTCTGCTTTCCCGAACCGGGTACACCGGCGAATTCGGGTTTGAAATTTTTGTGGCGCCCGAGCATTTCGTTCAGCTCTGGGAAACCGCCATGGCGGCGGGCGAAGAATTCAATGGTCTCGCCTGCGGGCTGGCGGCCCGGGATTCCTTGCGGGCCGGTGCGGTGCTGCCGCTGTCTCACCAGGACATCGGCCCCTGGCCCTTTGTCCGCCATCCCTGGCCCTTTGCCCTGCCCTACACCGACGACAAAACCGGGTTCACCAAATCCTTTGTGGGAGACCGGGCCCTGCTGGCCGCCGAAGACGCCGACTACACCTTTCCCTTTGCCGGATACGACCTGCGCAAGGTGTCTCTGCCGGCGGCGGTGCTGGATGCCGACGGCAAAGAGATCGGCACGGTTCTGACCTGCGCCACCGACATGGCCATCGGCCGCTGCGGGGATACGATCTACAGCATCGCCGGCGCCGACACCCCCGACGACTGCAAGATCAAAGGGCTCTGCTGCGGTTTCGTCAAAGTCGGCCCGCCGCTTTCGGCCGGGCAGGAGGTCACCCTCAAGGACGCCCGCCGGCAGATTCAGGTCCGCATTCAGGAGGATATCCGCCCGGACCGCACCGCCCGGGTTTCCCTGAAAAAAATGCTGTAACCCATACACACCCAATCAACCCAATACAACCACGGAGGAGGGACCATGGCCAAGGAGATCAGTGAGTTAACTTTACAGGACGATGTCCGGTACACGGAAGACCACGAATGGGCCAAAAAGGAAGGCGGCACCGTCAAAATCGGGATTTCCGATTATGCCCAGGATCAGCTGGGCGACATCGTATTCGTGGAGCTGCCCGAGGTGGACGGCGAACTGGAAAAGGGGGATGAATTCGGCACCGTGGAATCGACCAAGGCGGTCTCGGAGCTCTACATGCCTCTGGGCGGCAAGGTGGTGGCGGTCAACGAAGCCCTGGCGGACGACCCGGAACAGGTCAACAAAGACCCCTACGGCGGCGGATGGATGGTCGAAATCGAGCCGAGCGACCCGGCCGAATTCGACGCCATGATGGACAAGGATGCCTACCTCGAGATGCTGAAAGGACTCTAATATGAGATATTTACCCCACACCAACGAAGATGTCGCCGAGATGCTTCAGGCGGTCGGGGCCCAAAGCCTGGATGATCTCTTCTCCACCATTCCGAAGGACTGCCGCTTCACCGGGGACCTGAACCTTCCCCCGGCCATGACCGAATGGGACCTGACCAACCACATGGCCGAGCTGGCCGGCCGGATGGCCGCCTGGCCCGAGTGCAAGGTGTTCGTGGGCGCGGGCAGCTATTCCCATAACATTCCGGCCTCGGTGCCCTATCTCCTGAGCCGGTCCGAGTTTTCCACCGCCTACACCCCCTACCAGCCGGAGATCAGCCAGGGCACCCTGCAGGCGATCTTCGAGTACCAGACCCTGGCCTCCCGGCTGCTGGGCATGGAGGTGGCCAACGCCTCCATGTACGACGGGGCCTCGGCCCTGGCCGAAGCCCTGCTGATGGCCATCCGCATCGCCCGCGGCAAAAAGACCACGGTGGCGGTCTCCAGGCTGATTCACCCGATGTACCGCCAGGTGGTGCAGACCTATTTCGATCCCACCGGCTACAAAATCGTGGAACTCGACTACCTGCCCGACGGTTCCACCGATCTGTCGGCCGTGGCGGGGATGGACGGCCTGGCCGCGGTCGCGGTCCAGTCCCCCAATTTTTTCGGGTGCGTCGAAAACATTCAGGCGGTGAGCGATGCGGCCCACCGGCACAAGGCGCTGTCGGTCATCGGGTTCACCGAACCGCTGGCCTACGGCCTGTTCAAAAACCCCGGCAGTCAGGGGGCCGACATCGCCTGCGGCGAGGGTCAGAGCCTGGGCATTCCCCAGTCTTACGGGGGACCGGGGCTGGGCATGTTCACCGCCCTTCAGAAGTATGTCCGGTCCATGCCGGGCCGGCTCATCGGCCAGACCACCGACAAGGACGGCGAGCGGGGCTTCGTTCTCACCCTGGCCACCCGGGAGCAGCACATTCGGCGGGAAAAGGCCACCTCCAACATCTGCTCCAACCAGGGGCTCTGCGCCACCATGACCACCATGTACATGGCCTCCCTGGGCGGCACCGGGATTCGGAAGGTGGCCCGGCTCAACCGGGACAAGGCCGAATACATGAAATCGGAGCTGAAGAAGGCGGGGCTCGAGATTCCCTTCGAGCGGCCCACCTTCAACGAGTTCGTGGTAAAATTCCCGGAAGGGTATGAATCCACCTATCAGAAACTGATCGACCGGCAGATCGTGGCCGGCATTCCCATCGAGTGCCACTACCCGGAGCTGGTGGATCACTATCTTCTCTGCGTCACGGAAACCCACAGCAAGGCCGATATCGACGCACTGGTAAAGGAGGTGACGGCATGATGAAAGTTGCGGGCACGACCGGCCTGATCATGAATGAACCCCTGCTCTGGGAAAAGAGCAAAAAAGGGCGGTGCGGCATCTCCATTCCCGAATCGGATGTGCCGTCGGCGCCCCTGGATGCCGAGTTCGAGGGCGAGGGTCCCGATTTTCCGGATCTGAGCGAGGTGGATGTGGTCCGCCACTTCACCCGGCTCTCCCAGTGGAACTTCGGGGTGGACACCGGCATGTATCCCCTGGGGTCCTGCACCATGAAGTACAACCCCAAAATCAATGAAAAGATCGCCGCCATGCCGGGCTTTGCCGGGGCCCATCCCATGCTCCCGCCGGAGCTGTCCCAGGGCACCCTGCAGCTGATGTATGAACTGGAAGGGTTTCTCAACGAGATCACCGGCATGGACGCCACCACCCTGCAGCCGGCCGCCGGGGCCCACGGGGAGTTGACCGCCATGCTGCTGTTCTATGCCTATCACAAGAGCAAGGGCGAAAAGCGGTCCAAGATCCTGATTCCGGATACCGCTCACGGCACCAACCCGGCCAGCGCCACCCTCTGCGGATACGAATCCATTCCCCTGGAATCGGGAGAAGACGGCATTCTGACCGTGGAGAAAGTGGCCGAGCTGATGGATGAAGACACCGCCGGGATTATGGTGACCAACCCCAACACCCTGGGGCTGTTCGAGGAAAACATCCAGAAAATCGCCGAGATCGTCCATGAGAAGGGCGGCCTGGTCTACTGCGACGGGGCCAACCTGAACGCGGTCATGGGGGTGGTCAAGATGGGGGCCATCGGCATCGACGCCATTCACCTCAACCTGCACAAGACCTTTTCCACCCCCCACGGCGGCGGCGGCCCCGGCTCCGGACCGGTCTGCGTGCGCAAACACCTGGAGCCCTTTCTGCCGGTCCCCCGGGTGACCAAAGACGGGGACCGGTACGTCTTTCAATACGACCGTCCCGATTCCATCGGCAAGATTCATGCCTTCTACGGCAATTACGGTATCCAGATTCGGGCCTACAGCTATATCCTGACCATGGGACAGGACCTGAAGCGGGCCAGCCAGTACGCGGTGCTGAGCGCCAACTACATCAAGGAAAAGCTCAAGGATGTGCTCCACCTGCCCTATGACCGGCCCTGCATGCACGAGTGCGTCTTCACCGACAAAAACCAGGAGCCCTATAAAATCACCACCCTGGATATGGCCAAGCGGCTGATCGATTACGGGTTTCATCCGCCCACCATCTATTTTCCGCTGGTGGTCCACGGGGCGATCATGATCGAGCCCACCGACACCGAGCCCAAGGAGAACCTCGACCAGTTCATCGAGGCCTTCCGCAGCATCGCTCAAGAAGCCGCGGAAAATCCGGACCGGCTTCGAGAAGCCCCCACCGTCCCCAAGGTGCGGCGGCTGGACGAGGCCACCGCGGCCCGAAAACCGGTGCTGTGCGGCTTGAACTAAGGTGAGTTCATGACCGCGTCCCCCTGGCTTCGGGTCGATCTGCCGCTCACCGACTATGAAGACGCCCTGGCCCTTCAGCGGGAGATCGTCGCCGCCCGCAAAGACCGGCGGCTGGACCGGGACGTGGTGCTGCTGCTGGAGCACCCCCCGGTCTTCACGCTGGGGCGCCACGGGGGGCGGGAGAACCTGACGGCCACCGAGGCATTTCTGGCCGAACGCGGCATTCGGGTGGTCCAGATCGAACGGGGCGGGAACATCACCTACCACGGGCCGGGCCAGCTGGTGGCCTATCCCATTCTCGACCTGAATGCATTGCGGCTGCCGGTGAAGGACTACGTCACCGGGCTGGAGCGGGTGATGGCCGCCGCCGCCGCAGACCAGGGGGTGGTCGCCGAAGGGGATGATAAGAATCGCGGGATCTGGGTGGAAAACCGCAAACTGGGCAGCATCGGGATTACCGTGCGCCGGGGGATCAGTTTTCACGGGCTGGCCCTCAACGTCAACACCGACCTGGCCCCCTTCACCTGGATCCATCCCTGCGGGCTGCACAACGTCCGCATGACCTCCCTGAAGGCCGAACTGGGCCGGGAGGTGGAGATGGACGCGGTTCGAAAATCGATGATCCGCCATCTGACCCGAATGCTGGGCCGGGAAGGGATGCCCACGACGGCGGATGCGCTCCGCGAGCGTTTGCAATAAAATCGATTCAGGCTTAGGTTTGGGGTGCGGGCACCCTTACTTTCATGATACCAGGCAGGAAATTACGATGAATACAACCGAGTCCGGAATTCGAGTGCGGAAACCTCGCTGGCTCTCGCGAAAACTGCCCACGGCGGCCGAGTATGAAATGGTCCGCTCCCTGATTCGGGACGGGCGGCTGCACACCGTCTGCCAGGAGGCCAAATGCCCCAACCAGTTCGAGTGCTTCTCCAACCGGACCGCCACCTTCATGATCCTGGGGTCCCGGTGCACCCGCAACTGCCGATTCTGCAACGTGGCCTTCGGACCCGACGGCCCGCCCGATTCAGAGGAACCCCGGCGGGTGGCCGAGGCGGCCGAGCGGATGAAGCTCAAGTACGTGGTGGTCACCTCGGTCACCCGGGATGATCTTCCCGACGGCGGCGCCGGCCTCTTCGCCGAGACCATCACTCATATTCGGGAGCGCATTCCCGAGGCCCTGGTGGAGGTCCTGATCCCCGATTTTCAGGGCGATGCGGCGGCCCTTCAAACAGTGCTGACGGCCCGGCCCGATGTCCTCAACCACAACATCGAAACCGTCCCCCGGCTCTATGACCGGGTGCGGCCCCAGGCCGACTACCGGCGCTCCCTGGAACTGCTGCACCGGGTCACGGTATTCGCCCCGAAGATCCCGGCCAAATCGGGGATGATGCTGGGGCTGGGGGAGACCGAAGCCGAAATTCAAGAGACCCTCACCGATCTCTACCAGGCCGGGTGCCGGTACCTGACCCTGGGTCAGTACCTTCAGCCGAGCAGAGACCACCTGCCGGTGGACCGGTTCGTCACTCCCGAAGAATTCGACCGGTGGCGCGAAGCAGCCCTGGCCGTCGGCTTTACCGACGCGGCCAGCGGCCCCTTTGTTCGAAGCTCCTATCACGCAAAAGAATTGTATGCGGGCAAACAGGGGTAGCTTCTCTGCCCGCTCACCCACTTACAGGACGGAGGAAAAACACGCATGGACAAAAGCTTTATCATGACCGCCTTCGGCAAGGACCGCCCCGGCATCGTGGCGGATGTGACCGGGGTGCTCTTCGACACCGGCTGCAACCTGGAAGATACCACCATGACCCGTCTGGCCGACGAATTCACCCTGATCCTGCTCTTCACCGGCCAGGGCGAAGACCTGGACGACCGGCTCCACAAGGAATGCCGGCGGCTGGAGATCGAAAAGGGGTTGTCGGCCTTTATCCGGCCGGTGGAGATCGGGCATCCGGAACCGCCCGCGGGCGAGATTCATACCATCGAAGTCGAGGGCCTCGACCAGGCCGGGATCGTCCATAAAATCAGCCGGTATCTGGCCTCCAAACAGATCAATATCGAAAAACTGACCTCCAGAAACACCTTTTCGCCGGAAAGCGGCGCGACCCTTTACTCCATGGAGGTCGAGGTGCGGGTGCCCGAGGGCCTATCGGTTGACGATATGGAAGACGGGTTGGATCCGATCGCCAATGAATTGAATGTGGACATCAGCGTGAGCTGAATCGGCGGCGCGATTCTCGATTCTCATACGCAGAAACGAATGCCGGGGCGGGTTTTCCCCCGGCATTTTTTGTTACGGGGTTTCCGGGGGGCCTCCGCTTTCGGACAGGACCCGGGGACAGCCGCCCTCTTGGCGCAGACCGCCGGTTCTGGTATATCGGAGGTATCGACCCGGCAGTCCCTCTGCCCTTTGTTCGACTGCGGGCACCAAGCATTTCCTTGAAGAAGGAGAAGACCCTGATGATGGACGCATATCTGCCCGTCGGTATTCAAGATTTTGAGCGAATGATCACCGGCGGTTTTCTCTATGTGGATAAGACCCGGTTCATTCACTACATGGTGAAACCGCCTCAGGGCTTCTATTTTCTGGCCCGTCCCCGGCGGTTCGGAAAATCGCTGACCGTCTCCACCCTCGATTATCTGTTTCAGGGCCGAAAGGCGTTGTTCAAGAATCTCTATATAGCCGGCACCGAATGGGAGTGGAGACCGCATCCGGTCATCAAATTCGATTTCAATCAAATGAACTCGGAGACGTCGGAAAGGCTTCGGGAGAGCCTGCTGAATTTCATCTTTGAACTGTCCGAAGACCACGGCATTCGGCAGACCATCCGCTCCGTTCCCGACAGCTTTGCCCGGTTGATCACGCAACTGTTTTCAAAAACAGGGAAAACGGTGGTGGTCCTGGGATATGATGCAATGCTCGGGTACACGGCTGAAGAACTCAACACCCGGTTTGCCGGTCATGTGGAGGCGCTTCGAAAGCGGCACGGAATGACCGAAAAAGCCATTCTGGAGAAAATCCATCTCTGGTACAACGGCTATCGCTTCACCGAAACCGAGACCCGGGTGTTCAATCCCTTTTCAGTGGTCCGGCTTTTCGATGCGGGAAAATTCGACGCCTACTGGTTTGAAACCGGCACCCCGAGTTTTCTGGTCCACCTGATCAAGGAAAAAGCCTATCCGGTGGCGGATATTGAAGATCTGATTCTGCCCAAGGAGCTGTTCAGTGTGTATGATCTGGATCATCTCCAGCTGGAACCGCTCCTGTTTCAGACCGGTTATATTACCATCGACCGGTTCGAAGGCGATCTCTACCGCATGACCTATCCGAACCGGGAGGTCAAGACCGCATTTCTCGCCTACCTGCTGAACGACTTCGCCGGTCCGGAAAGCGCCCGCACAGCAGCGGTCTACAAAAGGCTTCACCGCCATCTCGATGCAATGAAACTGGACGATTTTATCGAGGGGGTGCGAAGTGTGCTGGCATCGATTCCCTATCCACAGCTCACCGGGAAAAAGGACGAGGCCTTTTTTCATACGGTTTTCTATCTCATGCTGTCGGCCTCCGGAATGGAGGTCCGTTCGGAGGTGCTGACCAGTTTAGGGCGGATGGATTTGGCGGTCGAGTTTACGGACAAGGTGTTCGTCATCGAACTCAAATGCGGCCAGAATTCGGAAAAGGCGATCCAGCAGATTCTGGACAAACGGTACTATGAGAAGTACCTGCAGACCGGACGGGACGTTTATCTGATGGGGATCAACTTCGATGCGGAGACGCGAACGATCAGGGATTGGCAGTGCAGTAACTTGGCGGATTTAATTTCCG
>JBKHDE010000183.1:0-9475 GCA_046541495.1 Desulfococcaceae bacterium | reverse complement strand
CCTGGAGCGGCTTCCGGGTGGTACTGTACCGAAAACAGAGGGTATTTCTTGTGGCGGAATCCTTCCAGGGTCCGGTCGTTGAGGTTCATGTGGGTGACCTCGATATCCGCCTCGGGGAGGCTGTCGGTATCCACGGAAAATCCGTGGTTCTGGGAGGTGATTTCGATGCGGCCGGTGGCCAGGTTGTGGACCGGCTGGTTGGCCCCCCGATGGCCGAACTTGAGCTTGAAGGTTTTGCCGCCCAGTGCCAGCCCCAGCAGCTGCTGGCCCAGGCAGATCCCGAACATCGGCTTATAACCGAACAGCTCCCGAATGGTCTCCACGGCATAGGTCACCGGCTCGGGATCTCCCGGACCATTGGACAGAAAAATACCGTCGGGTTCCATGGCCCGAATGGTCTCGGCGGTCGTAGACGCCGGCACCACCACCACCTCCAAGCCGGCCTTTTCAAGATGTCGAAGGATATTGTATTTAATGCCGAAATCAAAGGCCGCCACCGAATGCTTCTCTCCCCGGCGCCGCCAGACGGTGTGGTCCAGAGGCGCTTCCTCCGAAAAGGGAACCGGTTGACCATCCACCCAGTAATAGGGATTTTGAGTGGTCACCTCTTTCACCAGATCCCGGCCCACCAGGCCGGGGGTCTCCCGCACCCGCTTCACCAGAGAGTCGGGGTCGAGATCCTCCGTCGAGATGAGCCCCCGCATAGCCCCGAGGTTTCGCAGGTGGCGGGTCAGGGCCCGAGTGTCGAGCTCATCGATCCCCATCACCCCCTGGCTTCGAAGGTAATCGGCCAGACTCCGGGTGGATCTGAAATTGCTCGGAAAATCCTGGTATTCCCGCACGATGAAGGCGGCCACCTGGATCCGATCGGATTCCATATCCTCCGGATTGATGCCGTAGTTGCCCACCAGGGGGTAGGTCATGGTGACCATCTGCCCTCGATAGGAGGGGTCGGTGAGAACCTCCTGGTACCCGGTCATGCTGGTGTTGAATACCACTTCGCCCCAGGTTTCGCCGGGGCCTGTAAAGGACCTGCACGGAAAGGTCCGTCCGTCTTCGAGCGCTAACAAAGATTCCATATCGTTTTATTATTTCGAATATTTTATGATTGAATGATGATTGATATCAGAGCGATCAGAAATAAGGCGTGAAAACGGCTTTTCTGATGAATGGATGGATTACCTGCGCATATCGGCTGAACTGTTTTTATGAAACATCCCTATCGGACACATCGTCTTTCCTGAAAAAAATATTGTTAAAAAAAATCAGAATACCCTAAATGTAAGAGTATATCGTTCAAGAATTATTTTTTCAATAGAATTTCTGCCGATGATCGCCCTTTCCGCCCTCGTTTAGGGAAAAGCCGCAAACAGCGGGCGGTCGCCGGAAGGCAACATGCCGCAGCGGCGGCCCCGGTCGAAGAGGGCGGCCACGGCCGCCTCCCCTTCTTTCCCCAGATCCAGGGAAAAATCATTGACATAGAGGTCGATGTGCTGCTGAATGACCGACCCTGCCATCTCCCGGGCATGGCTTCGAATATAGTCGGTCGCGGCTTCGGGATGGTCAAAGCCGAACCGGACGCTGTCTCGAACCGCCGCCTCGGCCCGGCGGGCGATGTCGGTTCCCAGATCCCGGCGCACGGCGATGCCGCCCAGGGGGATGGGCAGGCCGGTCTCCTCCTCCCACCATCGGCCCAGATCTACCAACGATTCCAGTCCGTAGCCGGAATAGGTAAACCGGCCTTCGTGGATGATCACCCCGGCCTCGAACTCGCCCCGGGCCACGGCGGGGATGATTTTGTCGAAGGTCATGGGCACGGCCCGGGGCGGCTCGGTCAGATAAAGACCCAAGAGCAGATTGGCGGTGGTCTGCAACCCCGGAACCGCGATGGAAACCGAAGGAAGCCGGTCCGGATTGAAACCGGGCCGGGCCACGATCAGGGGGCCGCATCCCCGGCCCAGGGCCGCGCCGCTTCGCAACAGGCCGTAAGTATCCTGCAGGTGGCCCAGAGCCGCAAAAGAGAGCTTGGATACATCCCATTTTCCGGCGGCGGCGTCCTGGTTCAGGGCTTCCACATCGGCCAGTTGAATCCGCCAATCGAGGTCGCCGCAATCGATGCGGCCGTGAGCCAGGGCGTAAAAGATAAAGGTGTCGTTGGGGCAGGTGGAGTAGGCCAAAGTTAGGGCACGTGCCATCGATTTTTCAATTCCTTTCAATTTCCGGTTCCCCGTCGGCGGGTTTCCCGGTACCCGCCGGATTTTCACCCTCTCGGCGCCGGGGGGTGAATCCCCCTGCTGAGTATATGAAAGCACCCGGAAGGGCGCTCACCTAATTCGGTTCCCATCCGTTTTCAGCGATGTCCTTCACCAGACAGGCCGCCGCCTCGGCGCACCGCTCAAAAGCCAGATCCAGGTTCCAGGCATTCCGATTCCGCCGCCCCACCCGGTTGCTGGCGGCGCGGATTTCCACCAGTGGAAGCTCGTAGTGGAGCGCCAGATACGCGGCCCCGGCCCCTTCCATGGATTCCATGCAGGGGCGATATTGATCATAGAGCGCCCGGGCCCGACGGTCGGTGGCGGTAATGGTGGAAACGGTCACAAAGGGACCCCGTTTCACCCGACAAACACCGGCAAAAGCGTTTTCCAGAACGGCGGCCGCCCGAAGGTGCCGTTTTTCATCCAAAGGGTATCGGTGGCGAATGTCGGCGCCCCGGTGAGCCATCAGCGGGAAGGGCAGCGGACGGATCGGATCATTGCCGGTCTTCGATTCGATTCCCAGATGCACGTCGATTTCTTCGGCGGCCGCCGCCACATCCCCGACATCCAGTCCCGACTTCTGAAAAGCCCCGGCGCAGCCGGTCTGTATGAGAAGCGAGGGGCGTTGAGATTCCACCGCCGCGGTGACCGCCTGAACCGTGTTGACCAGCCCGGGCCCGGTGGTGAGCAGGCGAACCGGAATGCCGGCCAAGCGACCGGAGATCAGTCGCCGACGTCCGATCTCCGATTCGGAGCGATCTCTGAGGCCGGGTTCCAGCCCCGTCAATTCGCGGGAAACCGCCCCCAGAATCAGGATATCGGGGTCGGGGTTCTCCCTCATGGTTTGCCGATTCCCAGCCGCATCATCTCGGTCAACTCCCGAACCCATTTCCGGGCGGTGTTTTCACTGCACTGGTGAATCCCCGATCCGGCATCCAGGTGCGGCACGGTCTGGGCCTGAAGGAACCGGTCCATCAAGGCGTCCAGCACAAAGGCGGCCTTGTCCAGGTCCAGCCCTTCCCGAAGCTCCCCCCGATCCCGGGCGTCGGACAACAGGCCGCGCAGGTACTTGAGGCTGTAGCTTCGCAGGGACATCAGGATTTCGTTCCGAAACGGAACTTCATACTCGAACAGGGTCTTGATGTACAGCCGATAGATCACCGGGTGTTTTTTCAAGAACAGCACCCCGGCCAGCAGGGTGGCCTCCAGCCGGGTGAAGAGATCCTCCTGGGCGGTCTGGTCCCGCACCGTGCGCAGATAGTCCTTGACCATCTCCATGGCGGTATTGAAAGCGAACAGAAACAGCCCTTTTTTATCCCCGAAATACTGAAAGATGGAGCCCTTGGCAATCCCCAGCCGGCCCACCATGGCGTTGATGCTGGCCCCGGCGAATCCCTTTTCGCTGAACTCCTCCACCGCCACCTGCCGAATGCGGTCCTGTTTTTCCTCGGACAGATTGCGAAAGGTCTTCAGCGGAATCATTCGAAGACGATCCCCACATATCCCACGAAGCTGTCCCCCGGGTGCTTGTCATAGCTGGTGGCATAGGCCACCGATTCGGCTTTTCGGGCGCCCAGCTTTCGGGCGGTCTCCACCGCAGAAGCCGCGGCGCCGGCGCAGCAGGCATTGTGGTTTTCCACCCCTTCCGCAATGACCTTCGGGGGATCCATGGCCATCAGGGCATCGATAAACCGGCGGTCATTCTCGTATTTAACCCAGTTCAGGGCGTCGGTGCCGGTTCCCTTGGGGGTGAATCCGTAGTTGAATCCGTAGTGGGTCAGATCGGTGGAGCCGATCACCTTCAGCCGTCTGCCTTTATCTTCGGCGATATCCGCCACCGCCCGGGCGATGTTGAGGGATTTGTCCGCCGGCGGGGCCCCGATGGGCAGAATTTTGGCATCCTTGAAAAAATACTTCACAAAGGGAAGCTGGAGTTCGATCGTATTGTCCTGAGTGAACCGCTTGGGGGTTTCCAGCTGAAATTCGAACCGACCGGCCAGCTCCTGCGCCATTTCGGTATCGATCTCCAGTGGGCCGAACGGGGTTTCCCATGCCCCCTCCGCCATCAGATAGGCGGAAGAACCGGCATGAAGGTGCATCCCGTAGAGGACCACCGTTTCGGTCGTCCCCGCCTTGCTCACCGCGTGAATGACATTGGCGGCAATGGACCCTGAAAAATGCCATCCGGCGTGGGGGACGATGCCGCCGAACAGATTTTTGCCGACCACCTGATCCGCTTCCCCTTCCTTGAGATACTCTTGAATCGTCTTCTCGCAGTCTGAGGGATTGCCCGGATACCAGCTTCCGGCAAAAAGGGCTTGTCGGGTTTCCATGGATTGCCTCCTTTTAAGCACTTCCCCGCGCGAAGCAGCGGTCCGAGTCGGGCGCCGTTTCCCGCGGGAATCGATTTCAATGAATTGAATACGCTGCAATTTATTATGGTTTAAATATAATCGGCGTGCCGGGCAATGCAACCCGGAAAACGGACCCTGCTCAGTCCGCACCCATGCGCCGGCTGATGTAGAGATTGGCCAGGGCCAGCAGGGAGGTGGACACGATCAGCAGAAAGGAGACCGCATTGATGACCGGGGTGGAGCCGTCGCGGACCTGAAGATAAAGATTGATGGGCAGGGTGGTTTCGGAGCCGACCAGAAACAGGGTGGTGTTGAAGTTTTCAAAGGACATCAGAAAGGCGATGGCCGCCGCACTCAGGATGGCCGGTTTCAAATACGGCAGGGTGATGCAGCGGATGACCTGAAATCGGGTGGCGCCCAGGTTGAGGGCCGCCTCCTCCAGACTCGGATCGAATTTGCGCAGCCGGGCCGAGACGATCAGGGTGGTCAGTGTGGAGATGAAAGAAAACTGACCCAGCACCACCAGCCAGAATCCCGGCCGAAAGAGCCCCACATCGATTCCCCAGGTCTCTTCGAAGTAGAGCCCCAGGGTGTTGGAAAAGAGCAGGATCGAAATCCCGAGAATCACCCCCGGCACCACCAGGGGCGCCAGCATCAGGAAATAGAGGCCCTGTTTGAACCGGAAGTTTTCCTGCTCAAACAAAAAGGCGCCGCAGATGCCCACCAGGGTCGACAACAGGGTGACGAAAAAAGCGGTTCGAAAGCTGACCCGGATGGAATCCAGAATGACCGCGTCATGAAACAGCCCCACCCGATGGCCCGGATCCCCGAAAAACCATTCCAATGTGAACCCCTTCCAGGGCAGGGCCGGAAACTGGGAGTCGTTGAAGGCGAGCACGCAGGTGACCGCCAGGGGCGCAAACAGAAAAATAAAAAAGAAGACCGCATAGAGCTTAAAGGCCAAAGTGTAGGCCCGGGAATTGGGCAGGGACCGGATCACCTGTTCACCGAATCACATCGTTGAGTTTCTGCCGGGTCAGGGTCAGCCCGAGCCAGATGAAGACGGAAGACAGCACCAGCAGCAGAAACCCGAAGGCCGAGCCCTGATTCCAGTTGAAGCTGGCGATGAACTGGTTGTAGATCTGCTCGGTGAACCAGAGGGAGTTTTTGCCGCCGATCAGATTGGGGGTGAGATAATTGCCCAGGGTCAACATAAAGACCACGATGGCCCCGGAGGTGATGCCGGGCATGGCATGGGGGATGATAATCCGCATGAAGATGGACGGGATGGACCCGCCCAGGTCATAGGCCGCCTCGATGAGGCTGTCGTCGAGGCTCTCCAGCACCGAGACCAGGGGCACCACCATGAACAGCAGGGAGGTGTAGACCAGCCCCATGATCATGGCCGCATCGTTGTAAAGCATCTCCACCGGCCGGTCCAGCATCCCGAGGCTGAGCAGCAGGTGGTTGATGACCCCGCTCTCCCGCAGCAAAATCATCCATCCGTAAACCCGAACCAGCTCGCTCACCCAGAAGGGCATCAGGGTCAGCACCATCAGCATCCCCTGAAACCGGGGATGGACCACCTTGGTGATATAAAAAGCCAGGGGCAGGGCCACCGCCAGGGTGATGCCGGTCACCAGCACCGCATAGACGGCGGTGCGGACAAAGGTGTTCCAGTATATCGGCTCCCGGAAAAAGGCCAGGTAATTGGCGAGGCTCCAGACCGATTCCCGAAACCCGCTTCGCACCCGCAGGGACATGATCAGCAGATCGATATGGGGCAGGACGATGAGCAGAAACAGCCAGAGCAGGACCGGGGTGAGAAACAGGACCAGGGTCCAGGACATCCGCTGCCGGCCCGATCCGTTCATGCCGATTTAACCTTCGAGGCTTCAAAGCAGATGGCGGCCCGGGGGTCCCACCCGACCACGATCCGGTCCCCTTCCTGAATATGATCGTACTGCCGGTTCTGAGGAAGGGCGATCAGGAGTTCGGCGCCGGCCTCCTCCCGGGGGGCCGCCAGAATCCGGCTGTTGGCGCCGTCAAAAAGAATGGCCTTGACCGCCACCTCGAACCGGTTGAGACCGTCCAGACTCGGGTCCGGTTGAATCATCATGGCCTCGGGCCGAATGAACACCTCCACCTCGGTTCCCTCGGAAAAAACCGTTTCCGTGTGAACCAAGAGACGGCGGCCGCCCTCCGTCCGGACCTGCAGGCCGTTCGCCTCCCCGGCCGCCGTCCGGCCGATCCAGACATTGTTCTCGCCCACGAACCGGGCCACGAACGGAGTGGCCGGGCGGTGGTAGAGGTTCCGGGGGGTGTCCACCTGCTCGAACCGGCCCCGGTTCATGACCGCCACATAGTCCGACATCACCAGCGCCTCGGATTGATCATGGGTGATATAGACGAAGGTGGTGCCGACCTGGTCTTGAAGTTTTTTCAGCTCCACCTTCATCTGCTCGCGCAGTTTCAGGTCGAGGGCCCCCAACGGCTCGTCCAGGAGCAACACGGCCGGATCGAGCACCAGGCACCGGGCGATGGCCACCCGCTGCTTCTGGCCGCCCGAAAGCTGGTCGATCCGCTTGGGGCCGAAGCCGGGCAGGCCGACCCGGTCCAGGATCTGCTCCACCTTGTCCCGAATCGCCGCTTTCTTATCCCCCCGCCGCTCCAGGCCGAAGGCGATGTTGCGCGCCACCGTCATCATGGGAAAAAGGGCCAGGTGCTGAAAGATGAGATTGACCGGCCGCCGGTTGGGGGGCACGCCGAGGACATCTTCGCCGCGGATGACGATCTCCCCGTCGGTGGGGGCGGTGAACCCGGCGATCATCCGCAGGAGGGTGGTCTTGCCGCATCCGGAGGGGCCCAGAATAGAGAAAAACCGTCCGCGTTCGACATCGAAGGAGACCGCGTCCACTGCGGTGAAGGTGTCGAACCGTTTCGTGATGCGGCGTACCGAAAGATCGATGTCCATAAAGAAAATAGAATGGTGAATGCCCGGACCCCGCCCCCGAATCGAGAAAAAGGCCCGGGCGAACGGGTGATTACTGGGCGGCCTTGACCTTGTCGAGAATCTTGCCTTCCATCTCCTCCAACCGGGCCGGCACCGGCGGGTACCAGTTGATGTTGTCGATGTCCGCCTCGGAAAAGGAGCGCTCGAAATTCGCCCGCACATCCGGCTCGGCCATCTGAATGGCGCCCTTGGAGGCGGTGCCGTATTTTTCCATATTGGTGAAGACGGCCGCGTTTTCGGGTTTCAGCATGAAGTTGATCCACTTGTAGGCGGCCTCGGTGTTTTCGGCCTTGGCCGGAATGGCGAAGGTATCGATCCAGCCGAGGGCCCCGCTTTCCGGGGCCACGAAGTCGATGTCGGGATTTTCCTCATGCAGCTTCCAGCCGCCGTTGTCCCAACCCATGGCCACATGCACCTCTTCGGACCGGATGGCCTGGAGCAGGGCGTCGCCGTTGGTCCAGTACATCTTGACCAGGGGTTTGGCCTCGATCAGCTTCTGGCCCACCTTATCCATCAGGGCTTTGTAGGCTTCGGGGTCATCATAGAGGGCGAAGGGATCCTCTCCCATACCGAAGGCGACCCCGATCAGGGTCGGCCGTTTGAGCCGGTAGCTGATTCGGCCCTTGTATTTGTCATTCAAAAGAGCGGTGTAGTCCTTGGCTTCGGGGGCGTGTTTTTTGTTCACGATCAACCCGGAGGTGCCGTAGACATGGGGCACCGCATAGCTTTTGCCGTCCACCTCGGTGTTCTTTTTCACCGCCTCCAGCATGGAGCCCACCACCTGATCGGACTCGATCTTGCCGTAATCGATGGGCTGGTAGAGCCCGAACTCGGCCTGAACCGAGGCGATCCGGTCCTGGCTCGGCTGGGCCAGGTCGAAACCGGCGCCCCGGGTGGCCCGCAGCTTGGCGATCATCTCCTCATTGTTGGAGTAGGTCGGCTTCACCGTAATGCCGGTCTCCTTCTCAAACTTGTCGATCAACTCCTTGGGGGCGTACCCCTTCCAGGTGAGCAGTTCCAGGGTTTCGGCGGCGTGGACCACCGACACCAGGGTGAATGCGAAGGCCATCATGGTCCAAATTCCGATCCAGCGTTTCATCTGCAACCTCCTTTGTTTGGGTGGAATAACAGGCAAACCGATCCCACTAATTAGAATTTTCCTACCACAACTTTCACCGACCGTCCAGCATCAAACCGCCATTTTTTGTGATTTTTTACCGGTTGTCGGCAAAGAAGTGGTTCACAAGAATAGACATGCTTAAGTTAGAATTTGATGAGCCGCTTTCAATTCCGGAGACGATCACAAGCCGCAAATAAAGACGTTGATTATTTCCCGGAAAAGTATATACTTGAGATCTATATTTAAAAGGAGGTTTCATGATACAAAAAACGGCAAAAATCTTCTGGAACGGTCGAAGCCAGGCGGTGCGTCTGCCCAAAGAATTTAGATTCGCGGAAAAAGAAGTGTTTATCCGGCGGGAGGGGAATCAGGTTATTCTGACGCCGAAGCCTCAATCCTGGAGAGCTTTCTTTGAAGATGTGGAGCGTCCGACAGCGGATTATATGGCTGAACGAACAGATGATCTTCCCCAGGAACGGGAAATTTTCGAATGATGTACATGCTGGACACCAATATCTGCATCTATGTCATCAATAAGCGTCCGCCCCATATTTTGAATACCTTCGAATCGGTTGGGAGCGATTCGCTTTGCATCTCCGTCATCACACAGGCGGAACTGCAATATGGGGTGGAAAAGTCATCAAATCCGGCCCGAAATCAAGCCATTCTGGATGAATTGACGCAAGACGGTGAGTGGGATGATTTAGCCGGCGGTAATTTCGGAGAATGGATT
>JBKHDE010000182.1:0-9529 GCA_046541495.1 Desulfococcaceae bacterium | reverse complement strand
GGCTGTTTTTGCGCACCAGCAGGGGCTGAATCACCCCCTGTTCCCGAATGGATCGGCTCAATTCCGCCAGCTCCTCCTCGGGGAAATTGCGCCGGGGCTGATACCGGTTGGGATGGATCAGATCGATGTCGCACAGAAGATACGCCCGTTCCCGGTCTTCCTGTTGAACCGCAGGCGCCGCGCTCGGGCCGGGAATCAGGGCGCCCAGCCCCTTGCCCAGGGCCATCTTTTTTCGCGGTTTCGCGGCGGGGGCGGATTCCCGCGAGGTCTTGTCTTTGTCCATTCCGTCCTTACTATCCGATAAGGGTTGCGGTTTTGAATTTCTGCTTAATCGTATAGGATTTCCTCGGCAAGGGCAAGATAGCTTTTGGCCCCTGCTGAGGAAGGGTCATAGATCAGAATCGGCTTTCCGAAGCTGGGGGCTTCGCCCAGGCGGACGTTTCGGGGGATGGCGGTTTTAAAGACCCGTTCCCGCCCCTCGAAAAATCTGCCCGCCTCCTCGGCCACCTGGTGGGAAAGATTGGTTCTGCCGTCGAACATGGTCAGAAGGATGCCGGCGATTTTGAGATCGGGGTTGAGATTGCTGTTGACCAGTTCTTTGGTCTGGAGCAGCTGGCCCAGCCCCTCCAGGGCGTAAAACTCGCACTGAAGCGGAATCAGGAGGGCATCGGCGGCGGTCATGGCGTTGAGGGTCAGCAGGCTCAAGGACGGGGGGCAGTCGAGAAGGATGTATTCGAACCCGGCATTCAGACCGCCCAGAAGCTGCTTGAGAGCCTGTTCTCTGCCTTCTTCGGCCATCATCTCCACCTCGAATCCGATCAGCTCCACCCGGGAGGGGATGAGCTTCAGCTGCGGAATGTCCGTGTCGACGATGAGATCCGCGATCTCGGCTTCCCCGATCAGACCGTGATACAGGGTCCGGTCCAGTCCGCCCTTGTCGATGCCCAAACCGGTGGTGGCGTTGGCCTGGGGATCGCAGTCCACCAGAAGGGTTTTTTTGCCGGATATGGCCAGCCCCGCGGCCAGATTCAATGCGGTGGTGGTCTTGCCGACCCCGCCTTTCTGGTTGGCTATGCATATTATCTGTGTCATAATAAGGACTTCTTACCACAATTCGGGCGGTTTGAAAAGAAATAGAAGCAAGGCGATAATGTGAGAAAAATGGATATCATAAAAAGAATCCTCGGGATATTCCTGGCGGTCCTGATTCCCCTTCAGGCGGCGCAGCCGGACCCCGCGTTCGGGATCACCATTCAGGAGGAAGAGGAGCTGAGCCAGGAGTTCATGAAGATGGTGAGGGCGCGGTTCCGGTTCATTCGGGACCCGCTGCTGGTGGATTATGTCAACGATCTGGGCCAAAAGATCCTGTCCGAGATGCCGCCCCAGCCTTTCACATACCGGTTCTATATCATCGATCAGGAGGTGTATAACGCCTTCGCCGGGCCCGGCGGCAATATCTTCATCAACAGCGGACTGATCGAGGCCATGGACAACGAAGATGAACTGGCCGGAATTCTGGCCCATGAAATCACCCATGTCGCCTCTCGTCACATTTCCCAGAAAATCGACCGCTCCTCCAAAATCGGCCTGGCCACTTTGGCCGGCATGGTGGCCGGGATTCTGCTGGGCGTGGCCGGGGCCGGGGCCGCGGCCAATGCGGTAAGCGTCGGCTCCATGGCCGCGGGCCAGTCGGCGGCGCTTTCCTACAGCCGCCAGGATGAAATACAGGCCGATGAACTGGGCATTCGCTACCTCACCGACGCGGGCTACAGCGGCGCGGGGTTGCTGACCGTGCTCAAAAAGATTCGGGACAAACAGTGGTTCGGGTCCGAAGAGGTCCCCACCTATCTGATGACCCATCCCGCAGTGGAGGAGCGGATCGCTTACCTCGACACCTGGATCGAATCCAACCCGGACGCCGTGCCCGCCCCGGGAACCGACCAGACCGGGTTCGAACGGGTGCGGGCCCGTCTGGTGGCCGGGTACGGAGACAAGGACCGGGCCCTGCGGGAGATGACCGCCGCTGTAAAGGACCACCCCGATGATCCGGTCTATCAGCACGGATACGGGATCGCCCTGGCCCGGAACGACCGGCATGACGAGGCCCTGGATCAGGTCCGGAAGGCGCTCAAGAGCCGGCCCCTCGACCCGGTGATGCTCAAGGACCTCGGAGAGATCTATTTCATCGACGGGCAATACGAGGAAGCGGTCAGCGCTCTGGAAGGGTCCGTCGGTCTCGATCCCGGCAACCCCGAGGCGCTCTATCTGCTGGGGCGAAGCCGGATTGAGCTGAAACAGTATTCAGAGGCCGCGGAGGTTCTGAAACGTCTGCTGGAAAAGCGGCCCCATTTCCCCGGGGCCTTATACCATCTGGGAGAGGCTTACGGCAAACAGGGCGATCTGGGCAGGGCCCATTTCTATCTGGGAAAGCATTACGCCCACAAGAAAGAGGTCCGGAACGCCGTTTTTCACCTGCGGCAGGTGCTGAAGCGCTCCGATGATCCGATTCGAAAAGCCGAGGCGGAAGAGATGCTCAAGGCGGTTCGCGAAGAGGCGCCCAAGGAAGCGCCGGAGCCTGTGCAAAGACCCCGGCCCACCAGAAATCCGCGTCCGCCGGCGTTTTTCAGTTTCGATCGAAGTGGGAAAACTGCATGGTGAAGGTGCCCCGGCCCTGGGTGGCCGAACGAAGGGCGGTGGAGTAGCCGAAGAGGTTGGCCAGCGGGGCGGTGGCCCGAATGATCTGCATGTTCCGCTCGGCCTCGATGGCGGTGATCTTGCCGTGTCGAGAGTTGATGTCGCCGATCACCTCGCCCACGAACTCTTCGGGAACGAAGATCTCCACCTTCATGATCGGGTCCAGGAGAAAGGCGTCTCCCTCCATCATCGCCTGTTTGCAGGCCATGGAGGCGCTGACCCGGAAGGCCAGTTCGGTTCCCAGAGACTCCTTGAAGGATCCGCCCACCAGAACCGCCTCCACATCCACCACCGGATACCCCATATTGGGGCCGCTCTCCAGGGATTCCATCACCCCCTTTTCGATGGCCGGAATGAAGACCGCCGGAATCGTCTCCTCCGAGACTTCGGAACGGAAGAGATTGCCTTCGCCCCGGTTGCGGGGGGTGAGTCGCAGGCGTACCTCGCCGAACTGATGCTGGCCGGCCACATCCTTGTCGAAAACCGAATTCGCCTCCACCCTCTTGCCGAGAGCTTCCCGATACACCACCTGGGGTTTCCCCACATTGACGCTGGTGTTGAACTCCCGAATCATGCGGCTGATGATGATCTCCAGGTGCAGCTCCCCCATCCCCGAGAGGATGGTCTGGCCGGTGTCTTCATCGGTGCGGACCTTGAGGGTGGGGTCCTCGTCCAGAAACTTGGCCAGCACCTGCTCCAGCTTTTCCTGGTCCGAATGGGTTTTGGGCTCGATGGCCAGGGAGATGACCGGTTCGTAAAAATCGATCCGCTCCAGCATCAGGGGTTGGCCCGGGGTGCACAGGGTGTCGCCGGTGGAGGCGTCTTTGAGCCCCATCAGCCCCACGATGCTGCCCGGTCCGGCCTCGTCCAGCCGCTCCCGCTTGTTGGCATGAAGCCGCAGGATGCGCGAGAGCTTTTCCTTTTTATTGAGGGAGGTGTTGAAGACCTCTCCGCCGGCGGTCAGTTTGCCGCCGTAGACCCGGGCGAAACAGAGCTTTCGGCCTTCCCACATGGAGACCTTGAAGATCAGCGCCGACAGCGGGTCGTTCTTTTTGGGCAGGCAGGTCACCTTTTCACCGGTTTCCGGATTGGTCCCCTGAATGGCGCGCACCTCGGTGGGGCTGGGCAGGTAGGCCGCCACCGCATCCAGCAGGGGCTGAATCCCCTTGTTTCGCAGGGCGGACCCGCACAAGACCGGCACCAGCTTCATTCCGATGGTGGCCCGGCGGATGGCCGCCGTGAGCATCTCTTCGGTGACCGGCTCTTCGGCCAGATAGGTCTCCATCAGGGCGTCGTCCACCTCGGCCACGGTTTCGATCAGTTTTTCCCGGTATTCCTCGGCCTCCGCCAGGCGATCTTCGGGGATGTCTTCGGTGGAAAAGGTGGCCCCCAGGTCATCGTCATGCCAGCGGATCTGCTTCAAGCGAAGTAGGTCGATTACCCCGACAAAGCTGTCCTCGACACCTACCGGCAGCTGAAGAATCACCGGTTTGGCGTTCAGCCGCTCCCGAATCATTTGAATGGCCCGAAAATAATCGGCCCCGATCCGGTCCATCTTGTTGACGAAGGCCATCTTGGGCACATGGTATTTGTCGGCCTGGCGCCAGACCGTCTCCGACTGGGGCTCCACCCCGCCCACTGCACAGAAGACGCCCACGGCCCCGTCCAGCACCCGCAGGGAGCGTTCGACCTCGATCGTGAAGTCGACGTGGCCGGGGGTGTCGATGAGCTGAAACTCGTGGTCCTTCCACTGGCAGAAGGTCACCGCCGAGGTGATGGTGATGCCCCGTTCCTGCTCGTCGGTCATCCAGTCCATCACCGCTTCGCCGTCGTGCACCTCTCCGATTTTGTGGGACCGGCCGGTATAGTAGAGGATTCGCTCGGTGACGGTGGTTTTGCCGGCATCGATATGGGCGATGATGCCGATATTTCGTAGATTTTCTAATGAATCCTTTTTTTTCATCGCATTCACTGTCTGTTGAATTGAATTGGATTGGGAAATAAAAGTGAATAGACACGGCGGTGTTCACCGTGCCTATTTCAGCCTGATCGGCATAAGGTCATGGCGCCGGCCCCGGTTCGGGGCAAGCGTATTCTATTAATTGAAACCGTCCGCCGTGTCAAGAAGGGGAAATTTCAGGAGATTTGTTTCAGATAATCCTCATAGACCTGTCGGTTCTCTTCGGAAAACTGAACGAAATAGACTTTTTCAATGGAAGGATGGTCTTCCAGAAACCGGGCCGTGGTATCCACGGCGATGCGGCAGGCATCCTCGATCGGGTAGCCGTAGACGCCGCAGCTGATGGCCGGAAAGGCGATGGTTTGGACGTCGTGGTCCACAGCCAGCTGAAGGCTGTTTTGGTAACAGGAGGCCAGAAGCGTGCTGTCTTGAGGCCGTCCGCCGTAAACCGGGCCTACCGTATGGATGACGTATTTTGCCGGCAGGTTGTACCCCTTGGTGATTCGGGCTTCGCCGGTGGGGCATCCGCCGATGGTTTTGCATTCGGCCAGCAGTTCCGGCCCTGCGGCCCGGTGAATGGCGCCGTCCACCCCGCCGCCGCCCAGCAGGGACGAATTGGCCGCGTTGACGACGGCATCCACCTCCATTTTGGTGATGTCTCCCTGGACCACTTCCATTCGGTCCAATACCGCTTTTTTCATGTCTCCTCCCTGGTATGTCGTCCCCTCGCCCGGGTTTTATGGCCGGGCCTGGGGAATATCAGCTGAGCCGATGTTCGGATTCTGACGCGTTTCAGAGGTCGTAAAGGGTTTCGTCCCGATAGGGTTCGACCCGCCTGAGGCCCCCGGCCTTGCCCTTTTTGCCGCCGGGCATCAGAAACGGGTCCTCCGATTCCAGCAGGTCCCCCATCTCCGCTTCGATCTGGTCCGGGTCTTCGCCCCGTTCCATGCGGGCCAGGGCCTCTTCCATGCCGCCGCCCAGCTGAAGCCCGGTCATGTCCGAGAGTTTGCGCATGAGCTGGGCCGCCTGTTTGGGATCATCCTCGTTGATGTTGTCGGCCTCCTTGGCCAGCACCTGCATGGCCTGCTCCATTTTGGACTCGTCAAAGGGCAGATCGTCCATATCCCCTTCTTCCTTGGCCTTTCCGGTGAAGGCGAATCTGGATACCTGCCGGGACAGGGCCGGGTTCTCGCATTTGGGGCACGGAGGCAGGGTGTCGGTATCGATCCGCCTGGAGAAAAAATTATAGATGGTATGGCAGTCCTGACAATAGAATTCATAAATCGGCATGGCGACTCCTTTTGCACTGCAATGGATTCGACGGTGTTGTGGAGGGAATCGGCTCCAAAAGGAAAAGCTTGACTCCCCCTATCGGCTCTGGTATTTTACACATTTTCAAATGCTTAAAAATATACCACATGTATTCCGTATGTCAAAAAAAAACGCATGACCCCCACGGTTGAACCGCTCCATGAACCCGCTCGACATTCTGATGTGCATCATACTGGGCTACTGCCTGATCATGGGTTTTTTTCGAGGCTTCGTGGGGGAGGTGACCGCGCTGGTCGGGGTCGGCGGCGGGCTGTATCTGGGCTACACCTATTATGAGCAGGCCGCCGGGTTTTTGAGCCGCTGGTTGAGTGATCCCGCCTACCTTCATATTCTCGGATTTATGGCGATTTTCTGCGGGTGCATGATGGCCGCCGGGCTGCTGGGGTTTGTGTTCCGGTATCTGATCAAGGCGGCTTTCGGGGCCTGGTTCGATCGGGTCTCCGGGGTCGGGTTCGGGGCGGTGAAGGGGCTCCTTTTCGTGTCCGTCCTGCTGGGGGTGCTGATCACCTTTTTGCCCGAGGATGTGCCGGTGATTCGAAATTCCCTCCTGGCCCCCCATGTGGCCCGGGTTTCCGAAGCCCTCATCGACATGGCTCCGCCGGAGATGAAACGGAAATTCGAGGATAAATCCGATACCTTCAAAAAACGATGGCGACAGGTCGCCGGAACCACCTGACAGGAGTTGCGTGAATCATCAAAACCGGGAATTCAAGAATATCGACGGGCTGATGCGGCTGATTCAGACCCTGCGCGGAGAGGGCGGGTGCCCCTGGGACAAAAAACAGACCCCCGAGACCATGGCCCTTTACCTCATCGAAGAGGTCTATGAGCTGGCCGACGCCATCGAATCGGGTGATCCCGAGGTAATTCGGGAGGAGCTGGGGGATGTGCTGTTCCAGGTCTTGTTTATCGCCCATCTGTTTCAAGAAAAAAGCGAATTCGATATCGAGGATGCGGCCGCGGCGAGTCTGGAGAAGATGGTCCGGCGCCACCCCCATGTCTTCGGTGACGGCCATGTGGACGGGGCCGAGGATGTGCGGCGGCAGTGGCATCAGATCAAACGGGAAGAGAAGGCGGAAAAGGGAGACCGCGGCAACGGCTCCCTGCTCGATTCGGTGCCGACGGGGCTTCCGGCCCTGATGCGGGCCCACCGGATCTCGGAACGGGCCGCCCGCACCGGTTTCGACTGGAAGGATCTGGCCGGGGTGATGCACCAGGCGGAGCTGGAATGGGCCGAGCTGAAGGAGGCCCTGGGAAAAAACGGCGGGGGCGATGTCGACCGGGAGGCGATCTCTCTGGAATTCGGGGATGTGCTGTTCACCCTGGTCAATGTGGCCCGGTTCGCCAAGGTGCATCCGGAGGCGGCCCTGAGCGGGTCCACCCGGAAATTCGAGAAGCGGTTTAAACATATGGAAGCGGCCGCCGAAAAACAGGGGCGGACCATCGAAGGGGCCGGCCGGGAAGAGATGGACCGAATGTGGGAGGATGCCAAACAGGCGGTGGATGGGGCCGATACGGATGCTTCACGCCAAGGATCGAAACCGAACAGCAGCAGGCGGGACGATACATGATAGCGATTGTCGATTACGATGCGGGCAATTTGACCAGCGTGGCCCGGGCCATGGCCCATCTGGGGTACGACTGCGACATTACCAAGGACGAAACCCGAATCCGCAATGCCGAGCGGGTGATTTTTCCCGGGGTGGGGGCGGCCGGATCGGCCATGGCGAGCCTGCGGCGGCTGGGGCTGGACCGGGCGATTCAGGAGACCTTCGCCTCGGGCAAACCGCTGTTGGGAATCTGCCTCGGCACTCAGATTATCATGGGCTTCAGCGAGGAAGACGGCGGCGTCGACTGCCTGGGGATCGTGGCGGGACGGACCCGGCTGTTTTCCAACCGAATGACCGATGCGGCCGGGGCCCATCTCAAAATTCCCCACATGGGGTGGAATCGGCTGAAACTCAACCGGTCCCATCCGGTGCTGGCGGGGATCGGGGACGGGGACGAGTTTTACTTCGTCCACAGCTACTATCCCGATCCGGATGATGAACATCAGGTGATCGGCCGTACCGAGCACGGCATCGCCTTTGCCTCGGTGATCGGCACGGCCAATCTTATCGCCACCCAGTTCCATCCGGAAAAGAGCGGGCGGCCCGGATTAACCCTTCTCAAAAATTTCTGTGAGTGGACCCCATGCTAAGCAAACGGATCATCCCCTGTCTCGACGTTCGGGAAGGCAAGACGACCAAGGGCATCAAGTTCGAAAACAATGTGGATATCGGTGATCCGGTGGAGATGGCCAAATTCTACTACGAGGCCGGCGCCGACGAGCTGGTCTTTTACGACATCACCGCATCCCATGAAAAGCGCGGGATCATGATCGACGTGGTGCGGCGGGTGGCGGAGACCATCTTCATCCCTTTTTCTGTGGGGGGCGGCATCCGCACGAAGGAAGACATGCGGGAGGTGCTTCTGGCCGGGGCCGAAAAGATCAGCGTCAACTCGGCCGCGGTGAAAAATCCGGAGATTATTTCCGAAGGGGCCAAGGCGTTCGGCAGCCAATGCGTGGTATTGGGGATGGATGTCAAGGCGGTGGACAAGAGTGAGAAGATCCCCTCAGGGTATGAGATCGTCATCAACGGGGGCCGGACCTACATGGGAATGGACGCCCTGGCGTGGGCCAAGCGGGGCCAGGAGCTGGGGGCCGGGGAGATCTGCCTCAACTCCATCGACGCCGACGGCACCCGGGAAGGATATGAACTCACGTTGACGGAACTGATCTCCGAGAATGTGGACATCCCGGTGATCGCCTCCGGCGGGGCCGGAAAGCCCGAGCACCTGGCGGATGTTCTCACTCAGGGCAAAGCGGATGCGGCCCTGATCGCCTCCATGACCCACTACGGCCACTATACCGTGGCGGAGATCAAGTCCTTTCTGGATTCGGCAGGGATTAAGGTTCGGATGAGCTGGTGAGAGAGCTGATCTATGAAAAAATTTAACCGCGAGGCTGCGATTTCGGAAAGAGATCAGGCCTTATCCATTCTTGACTCAAATTTAAACCGCTTAGCGAGCTTGTACGAAAAATGCTATCAATCCAAAGGAAAAGGCGCTTTGTTGGTCTATGCCAGCATTATTATTAAAGGGGTTTTTCCTGATAAAATCGAATATCGAACCAAAAAACAAATCTTGAAAATATTTGACGATCCTGCTTCACAAAAACAATTAAGAGAAATGATAGATGGTTATGATCCTAAAACTAAAGGGATTATGACCCTCATAACGAGTCATTCAAATGCTACTTTTTTCGTGACGTTCAAGTTTGGTAAAGGGGGAAACTGATTTTATGTCTTGAAATTCAGTTCTGGTAACTTTTCTCTATTTCCCCTCTTCTGATATCCGCCTCTTTTTCGTATGCTTTCCGTTAAATCAAGAATTTGCATTTTGACCAATCTTTTCCGCCAAAAGCACTTTTTTTGATGGGATTTTTCCTCAATTTTTTCTTGTTTTCTATCTTCTTGTCAGATATCAAATGAGAATGCCGTG
>JBKHDE010000181.1:0-9882 GCA_046541495.1 Desulfococcaceae bacterium | reverse complement strand
CAACCGGAACCAGGACAGCCGGGACAACCGGGTCAGTCGGCGCCCCCTACTTATCCGCCTCCGGGGGAACCCGACGGCGACCCGTCGGAACTGCCGATAAACGATATGGACCTGGAAAAGGCCGCTGCGGCTTATGTGGTCATCGTCGAGAACGAGCGCAAAATGCAGGAGTCCATGGAACAGACTGAAGACGATGCCGCAAAACAGGATCTGCAGACCGCCGCCGACCAGAGGATGCTACAGGCCATCAGAAACGCCGGACTCACGGTTGAAATGTACAACAACATCCTGCGGCTCGTCCGCACGAACGAAGCGCTGCGTGAGCGCTTTCAGGAAAAAGTTCAAAGATTGCAGTAAAACCCGCGGCGACGCCCGGGACAATCGGGAAGCCGCGACATAGACAGCCGGCTGGGCATATGCGCCCGGCCGGCTTTTTTTATCGGCGGCGTACGCGACGCGCTTACCGCAAACGATGTCATCGGGGGGTCGCAAAAGAGCCGCACTATGAAAAGAATGCCCTCAGACAAGCCGGAGGGCGTATAGGGGGTATTTTTTTCTGGATAATGGATTTTCACCGTAAGAATGCTAAAAAAGCGCGGGGGTTCACTCCCGCGCGGGCTCGTTTTGAAGAAAGGTTCAGTTCTTGGCGCTGTCCAGGATTTTTTCGATATCCTCAGCGTCCAGAACCTCATGCTCCAGCAGGGCTTCGGCCAAAAGGTCGAGTTTGTCCCGGTTTGCAGTCAGAAGATCTTCAGTTCGGGTGTCCTGTTCGTTGATGATCCGCCGAATTTCTTCATCGATCATTCGGGCGGTGTCTTCGCTGAAGTTTTTAGGCTCGGTCATCTCCTTGCCCAGAAAGGGGTGGGGTTCCCCCCGGTCGAATGCGGCCGCGCCCAGCTTCTCGCTCATTCCCCAGTTGCAGACCATGCGGCGGGCCATCTGAGTGGCCTGTTTCAGGTCGTTGCCGGCGCCGGTGGAGACATCGTCGAATACGATTTTTTCAGAACCCCGTCCGCCCAGCATAATGGCGATCCGATCCAGCAGATATTTTTTCTTGAGGTTGTGGCGGTCCTCATCCGGAATCTGCTCTGTCAAGCCCAATGCTCGTCCGTGGGGCACGATGGTCACCTTTTGCAGGGGGTCGGCCGTGGGGACCAGTTTGGCCATCAAGGCATGCCCGGCTTCATGGTAGGCGATAATCCGTTTTTCTTCTTCGCTGATAAAGTCTTCCCGTTCCAGACCCATGCGGATCTTGTCGATGCCTTCGAAAAAATCGGCCATCTCCACCTGGTCCTTATTATCCCGGCCGGCGATCAAGGCCGCTTCATTGACCAGGTTTTCCAGATCCGCGCCGGAAAATCCCACCGACATTCCGGCCAGGGCGTCCAGATCGACATCCTCGCTCAGGGGGACTTCTTTGGAGTGAATTTCAAGGATCTGCTTTCGGGCTTTTTTGTGGGGCTGCTCTAGAATGATGCGTCGATCGAAGCGGCCCGGGCGGATCAAGGCCGGGTCGAGTACATCCGGCCGGTTCGTGGCCGCCAGAATGATGACCGATTCCTGGGGGGAAAATCCGTCCATTTCCGAGAGGATCTGGTTGAGGGTCTGTTCCCGCTCGTCATGGCCGCCCCCGACCCCGGTGCCCCGCACCCGTCCGATGGAATCGAGCTCATCGATGAAGATGATGGCCGGCGCATCCTGTTTGGCCTGCTTGAACATGTCCCGGACCCGGGAGGCGCCCACCCCCACGAACATTTCAATAAACTCGGAGCCGCTGATGCTGTAAAAGGGTACCTCGGCCTCTCCGGCGGTGGCTCGGGCCAGCAGGGTTTTTCCGGTTCCCGGGGGGCCGGCCAAAAGGATCCCCTTGGGCAGTTTGCCTCCCAGTTTCTGAAACTTGGACGGATTTTTGAGAAATTCGACAATCTCTTGAAGCTCTTTTTTGGCGTTGGCCAGTCCGGCCACATTCTCATAGGTGACCTGGGTGGTGGATCGGGTATAGAGCTTGGCTTTGGATTTGCCGAATTTGAAGAGACCGGCGCCGCCTCCGCCCATCCGCTCCTGAAACTTTTTGGAGCTGTAGACAAAAAAACCGATAATCAGGACCCACGGCAGCAGCGTGATGAGCAGGGTGGCGAACCAGGAGGCTTCGGTGGATTCGGTCCGAATGGTAACCCCTTTTTTTTCCAGCTGATCCATCAGGCCGGGGTCGGGAAAGGAAGGAAGGATGGTTTTAAAATACTTGAGCGTGGGCGCATCCTCTCTCTCGCCGACTTTGATCTCCTTTTTGAACTCGCCGGTGATCTCTTCCCCTTTGACATGGATACTCGAAAGATTGCCGCCCTTCAGGTTTTCTTTAAATTGCGTGTAAGGAATCTGGCTCACATCGGAATAGCTCCGGCCGACCAGAAAATAGATCAGCAACAGCCACAATAGAAGGAACCAGATGTTACGTTTCAAAAAATGTTGTTTCTCCTCACCCGGTTTTTGAATTTTATTGTTCATATTCTTCTTTCTTGTTTATGCGCGTATGTAATCGACCTTCTGAAACCCAATATCGATCGAAGGTCCTTCTCGGCTTTATGTCGGAGACTCTCAACATGACAGATCGAATGGACCTTGTATATACGGCAATTTCTGTATTTATTGTGGATATGGAGGATGCTATATCTACAATTTTTGTGTTCGCTCCATTGCCGGGCGGCAACTGAAATGAAGGACGATTAGGGAGGGAAGCCATGAAAAAGAGTTTGTTGATGGTGAACACCGGGGCGGGAAAAGGAAAAACCACCGCGGCTCTGGGGACGGCGTTTCGTGCCCTGGGTCACGGTCAGCGGGTGTGCGTGATTCAGTTTATTAAAGGGAGTTGGACCTATGGTGAAACAACGGCGGCGGAGCGTTTCGAAGACCTGCTGGAATGGCATGTTATGGGCCGAGGGTTCACCTGGAAGTCGGACGATCTCGACAAGGATACCGCTTTGGCCCGGCAGGCCTGGTCTCTGGCCAGAGAAAAGATCGATTCCCGGGCCTACCGGCTGGTGATTCTGGATGAACTCACCTATCTGATCACCTATAAAATGCTGAAAGAAGCGGAAGTGGTTTCGTTTCTGGAAAACCGGCCCGAGGAGGTCCATATCCTGGTCACCGGAAGAAATGCCTCGGACGGGTTGATCGGGGCCGCCGACATGGTCACCGAAATGGCGGCGATCAAACACCACAAAGGGTCAGGAATTCAGGCCCAGAGAGGGATTGAATTTTGATGATTTCATGAGCAGGCCACCCCGTCGCTTTGAAGGCAATACAGGTTTTCATCCTGAAAAATAAGTCATTTCCCTCATTTTCTTTTATGGCGGTATGGGGGAATATCCGGGTTCAGAGTGAACATGCTCATGAAACGGCTTGGGCCGCGACATGAAAACGAAACTTAAGGAGGAAAACCCATGAGCGAAGGCGGCAAGGATTTTATTCGAATTATTTTATCATTGATTATTCCCCCCATCGGCGTGTTTTTTCAGGTCGGCCTGGGGCTTCATTTCTGGTTGAATATTTTGCTCACCCTTTTGGGATATGTACCTGGTCTGATTCACGCCATCTGGGTGATCGTTAAGAAGTAAACCTTTTATTCCCATTTCCGTTCCCATTTTCCCGCAACCCATCGGGACGGACCGGTTCGCCGGGCTTTTCACCAGACGGACCGGTCCTTCGGGAAAAATTCCACCCCTTTTCATCGAAGGCTATCTCTCCTTCCGGCGCTCTTCGGAAGGGGCGGCCGTCGACCTGCCAAAACTACCGGGTCGACGGCGCGGACGAGCGATTATCTTCTCTATGCTTGGTGAACCTGCAGAAAAGTAGATGCGAATGCGTCGGGAAGTAGAGACGTCGGCAGAGAGGCTGAAGTGAAGAGAGGCTCAAAAGAAAGGAGAACAGTTTTCAGGGGAACGGGTTTATTTTTGTGCCTCCGGACCATCGGAAGCCAGCTGCGCCAGCTGAGGGGCGATCGCAGCGGTCTGATGTTTCGATTTTTTATCGGATTTTGGAGGATGCGGTTTGTCGTCCGCTGTTTCATTTAAAACCGCGGGGGTGGGGTTGATGTTCATTCCTTCGGATTCTTTTTCAAGGTCCGAGGATTCGGTTTCGGACGTTGTTTTCGAATCCGCGGGTTTGGGGATTTCCCCGGCCTTGGCCGCCTCGGCCATCGATTCCTCTGAATTCAGCGTCTTAATCGACACTTCCTCCTTCACGATGCGTCGAATCGTGGTATCGAAATCGAGCATCAGCAGAACACCGATTCCGCACAGGATGACCGTCATCATGGAGGACAAAATCCACAGGGACTGCTTGCTGTTCATGGCCCCTCCCTTTCACGAATTGCGAAGGACCGGCAGTCGGTCGCCGATCGCTTCCTGGATGGACATTGAGGTAATTCGGTCGCCGATGCCGACCCGGATTCGTATTCGAGTGGCAACGGCTTCCGTGGATTCCAGCCAGATGGTGACCGGAATGCCGTTTCGGGTTTTTGCGTCGATTTTTCCCGCGCCTTCTTCTGCGCTGACCTCCAGAACATCAATTTCGGGTTCCTTGTGGGCGGACAATGCTTCGGCGGCCGCTTTGAGCGTCAGGGCCAGGGGGGCCTGATAGGTCGTGATCAAGTCTCCTTCGAGATAGCTCACCGTCACGGCGCGTTTATCGGCCGGTTTTTGTTCGATCAGCATGGAACGGCATCCGATACACATCAGAGACAGAATGCATAACCAAAAGACCGGCCGAAAAATCGATTTCATAGGGCAAACCATTATATGCTGGATATAATCCGTTTATTTGTCAAAATGGACAAAGGGTTTGGCCTCCTGATATTCCTCGTCTCTACCGGAATCCATGCCGTCATCGGCCCATCGATAGGTCTCGATTTTGGAGGTATCCGATGACGGAAGCGAACTGCTGATGGATTTGGGAAACTGCCCCTCCGAGGATTGAAACCGGGTCAGGATCACGTTTTTGGGAATATCTTTGATTTCAATGATATCCTCGATATAGACGGCGACGATGTTGCCGAAAATCGGTTCCGAACTCTTCAGGTGCTGAATGTGTTCTTTGAACAGATCCAGTGCGGTCTCCGGTTTTTCGGCGTCGATGATGCAGGAGAAATATCCGTGTCGGGCTTCCTGGTCAAACCCGAGTTCGTCAAATGAAAAATGGCCGATGTAGAGCATGTTGCCTCCCTAGCGGTTTCGGATTCATGTCAAGGCGTTTGCAATGGGTGATGGTCGAGTAAAACGGTATCTCAGGCGACCGCTCGGCTGCTGTCGTTTTCGATAAATCGAAGCACCTCCTCGATGTCCGGGATTTCGCGCATGGCATAGACCTTGGCGAATTTCACCTGCCCGGCTCGGGAGATCAGAAAATTGGCTCTGCCGGAGACCCCTTTTTCTTTATCGAAGATGCCGTATCGGCGGGCTGTTTCGCCGTGGGGCCAGAAATCCGCGAGCATATCGGTCTCAGTCATCTTCATATATTCGGCCCAGGCGATTTTGGCAAAAGGAGCGTCGACGCTCAGCCCTAGTGCGACGGTTTCATAGCGGTCGAAGAGCGATTTTTTGATTTCCAGTGACCGCATCTGAATTTCGCAGACCGGGGTCCAGGCCAGAGGGTGAAAAGAAAGGAGTACGTCCTTTCCGATTTCAAAGAAAGAAGAGAGGGTGACGTCCTGGTTTCGAAGGTTGCGTAGAGTAAAATCCGGTGCGGTAGCCCCGGTTTTCAGCGCGGTGGTTTCCATTATCGTGCTCCTTTTATGTCATCGTAAGCTGTTGCCGCTGTTCGATTCGGTAAAGCATATCATGAAACAAAAGCACCTTCATTTAAATACAAGAAATCCTGTAGGGGCGGTGGGGGAAACCTGTATTTTTTTGCCGAAAGGAAACGGTTATTCAAAACCGCCCCCTATCCATCGAGCATTTTCGAAACCGGATCGGCCAGGGAGAGAATTTCGAACGGCTTCCGGCCTTCCAGGACCGACGCGGTTTGGGGGCAGGAGTCGGTCAACCAGATATGGGCAAAACCGGCGTCCAGGAATGTTTTCCAGGAATCCTTCGGGAACACTCCGTGGGTGATATAGGCCGATACCCGGTCCGCGCCGCTGTCTCCAAGGGCCCGGGCGCACTGGCGCAGGGTGCCTCCGCTCATGACCAGGTCATCGACGATGACCACATGCTTGCCGGACGGGTCCCCCTCCTTGATGGAAACGATCCGTTCCTTTCCCCGGCGAACCTTCTGACAGATGATGGTTTCGTAATCCTGAAAACTTTTGCCGAATCGTTTCACGGCGCCTTCGTCCGGAAAGGCGACGGCGACATTCTCGACATTCCGCAACCGTCGGTGCAGCAGCGGCACCGCGGTTTCCAGTCGCGGCACCACGGTATCCGAAAAATAGAACCGTTCCTGAGGGGCGTGAATATCATACACGACGATCTGGGTGGGCCCTCCCACGGAATGGGGAATTTTGGAGAGCATCCGGGCCAGGGTCGCCGCCGTGGCGATCTCCCCTTCCACATCCACCCGTTCCATGGTCCCCACCGGGAAATAGGGGAGGATCAGTTTGAATGACCGAACCACATAACGGGGAATTTCATAAATCACCGCCAGCTGCCGAAAGATCTCTTCGGGTGAATCCAGAGATGCCAGAAACACCACATTCTGATTCCTGGCACTATGGACATCCGACACCCGAAGATTGGGAAAGCCGTCGTCGAAGGCTTCCCATTGAATCTCTCCGAGAACGATATCCCGGTGAACCGCGCGGATGCGTTCGGCCAGCGGCGCCATTTGGGGGCAGTAGTAGAGATAGGTCATTCTTTTTCCTTTTTCGACGGCTGCACGGTTGCCGGTTTCTTATCCGCCAATTTCGTTTACCCACTCTATGCACGGCCGGGTCGGCAATCAATGGGGGGAAATCACTATTTTGAAGGGAATTTTTCTTGAGTTTTTTAAGAAAAAGCAGGGACGAAGGAGGCCGTCTATCCTGTCGGCTCGGCCGCATCGCGGGCCAGTTCGGTTTCAATGGCCGTGCCGAGTTTTTCCACGGTATAGGGTTTTCGTATGTAGGCGCCGGCGCCGAGTTCCTGGGCTTTCCGGACCCGGTCGGTTTCGGCGAACCCGCTGGCGATCACCGCTTTCTGGCCGGGGTGAATCTCGAGAATTCGCCGGTAGGTCTCCAGCCCGTCGATGCCGGGCTCCATGATCATGTCCAGGACCAGCAGGTCGGCCGAATGGGTTTTCATGTATTCCACCGCCGCTTCTCCGCTGGCGACCGCGGTCGGCCGGTAGGACAATTTATTGAGAATGGAGACGGCGATCTCCCGTTGTTCCCGAATGTCGTCGACCACCAGAACGGTTTCCCCGTTGCCGGCGTAGGACGCCGGTGAGCGGCGACCGTCCGGTTCGGAAAGGGCTTCCCGGGTGGCCGGAAAGAAAAGCTCGAAAACGGTTCCCCGTCCTTCCCGGCTCTCCACGTTGATGTATCCCTTGTGGTCCTGAACCGCGCCCCAGACCACCGCCATCCCCAGCCCCGTGCCGCTTCGGCCCATCACCTTCTTGGTGTAGAAGGGTTCAAATATCCGCTTGAGGTCTTCGGGCGAGATGCCGGTTCCCCGATCGGTCACGGTAAGAACCACGTAATCGCCTTCTTGAATGGTGTCGTAGCCCCGGATCGGGGTGTCGATATACCGGTTTTCGGAGGAGATGGTGACGGCGCCGCCGTCCGGTTGGGCTTCGGCCGCGTTGGAGACCAGGTTCATCACCGTTTTTCGCAAATGAACCGGGGATCCCTCGATGTTCAGCAGATCCGACGCGAGATCGGTCTGTATGGCGACCCCCGGATGGTACTGGATCAATTGACTGCATTCCGGAGAATCGAGATATTCCTGTAGAATGGTGTTGAGGTTGACCACCTCCCGCTGAATCACTCCCCGGCGGGCCAGGGTCAACAGATCCTGCACGATGGCCGCGGCCTTCTGCCCCGATTCGCGAATGGTGAGCACGGCATTCCGAATGGGGCTATCCGCCGGAAGATCCATCAGGATCAGGTCCGGATAGCTCACCACACCGGAGAGGACGTTGTTCAAATCGTGGGCCACCCCGCCGGCCAGCAGCCCCACGGCCTCCATCTTTTTGAGCCGGGCCAGTTGTTCCTCCATCCGTTCCCGCTCCTGTTCGGCCTCCCGCTGCCGGGTGATGTCCATATAGGTTCCCACCGCCCGCACGGCCCGGCCGGTCTCGTCCCGCTGGGTCACCTGGCCCCGGTCCAGGATCCATTTCCATTCGCCGGACGGCACCCGCACCCGGTACTCGGCTTCATAATAGGGGATTTCCTGTTTTAAATGGCGGATCATGGTGGCCCGGACCCGGGTGAAATCATCCGGATGGACCGTTTTTTTCCAGGTCGACAGGTGCGGTTCCGTCTTATGGGGATCGAAGCCCAGAATGTCTCGCAGGCGACGGTCCCAGAGGATGACATCCGTTCGGAAATCCCAGTCCCAGGTGCCCTGATGGGTGGTGTCCAGGGCCAGATTGAGCCGGTCTTCGCTTTCCCGCAAGGCCTGCTGGGCCTTTTGTTGATCTTCGATCATTCGGTTCGCGCCGGCGGCCAGAGCGGTAAACTCCGAGAAATGGACTTTATTCACATCGATCTTTTCGGATTCGAAAGCCGATTTTCGAAAGAAATCGGAAAAGAGATCCAGGCTGAAGAATATCTTTTGGGATATCAATCTGGCAAGCAGAGACACCATCAACAGCACCAGGATCAGCACCCCGGTGATCCACAGGATGAGCTGCCGGACCTTGTCTTTTAAGGCCGCCCGCTTGGCCTCGATCACTTTTTCAATATCATCGATGTAGAAACCGGCCCCGACCATCCATTCCCAATCGGGCACACTCATGGTGAAGGCGAGTTTTTCGTCGGGTTTGCCGGTGGTCGGTTTTATGGATGCGATATACCGAAGAAAACCGCCTTCATTCTCTTGTGACACCCGAATCAATTCCTGGACCACTTTCATTCCGCCCAAATCGGTGTACTCCCAGCGGTTGGTCCCGAGATGTTTCCGGTTGAAATGGGCTAAGGTATTGCCGCTGAAGTCGTACATGAAAATGTAGCCGTTATTGCCGAATCGAATTTGATTGATCCAATCCAGTGTTTCGGATTTGATATCTTCTTCAAAATCCTCGATATATTCGCCGGTGCCGATCCACCACTCATAAGGTTCAAAATAGGCCGCGAAACCGATCTTTTCGGACATGCGATCGGTGATGCCGGGTTTGTACCAGTGCCACCGCAGAAATCCTTCTCTGTTCTCCCGGATCAGGTCGATAAACCGTCGAATGGTATACAACCCCTTGCTGTCCTGAAGGTCCCACAGGTTTTTGCCTTCGAGAAGCGGGGAATGGGGAAGCAGGAGGTTGTTGCCTTCCATATCATACACAAAGTAATAGCCGCGGTCCTGGTTGAAATGCAGCGGCCGAAGTGCGGCTTTGATGATCTCGATGATCTCCTGATCGGATCTGGAATCCCTGTATTTGTAATAGAGATTGTGCGCCACGGCCAGGGCTTCATAGACCCGGCCTCGAATATCGGCTTTCAGGGCTTCTTCGGTGGATTTCCGTCTATATTGCACATAGGCGATGACCCGCTCCACTTCCTGCTTGACTTGGGCTTTCTGGGCGGCGATGAAGTCGTCTCTCAGGATCTGGGCTTCCTTGTGAAACCGCCGGTATTCATGGGAGATCCAGAAAAATCCGACACACACAACGGACAGAAAAGAGACGAGGATGATACTCAGGTGAAAGGTGCGGTGAAGGCTCTGTTCTTTTTTCATGGTTGCGGCAAGGGCTCGG
>JBKHDE010000180.1:0-9895 GCA_046541495.1 Desulfococcaceae bacterium | reverse complement strand
CGAAGAAAACGAAGAAAACGAAGAAAACGAAGAAAACGAAGAAAACGAAGAAAACTATCGAAAGCAGATCCAACCCATTCTGACGCTGGTACGGAACAAGATCGGCCATGATTTCTCCGAATACAAACACAATACCATTCGACGCCGAATCCAGCGCCGAATGGCCCTGAACCATATTCAGAAAATAGGCGATTACCGACGGCATATCCGCCATGATCCGGACGAAGCCGAAGAGCTATTTCGGGATTTGACCATTACGGTCACCCGTTTCTTTCGGGATCCGGAAGCCTTTGCCCGGCTGAAGGAAAAAGTATTGAAACCGCTGATGGAGCAAACGGAAGAAAACGGCAAGCTGCGGGCCTGGGTTCCGGGATGCGCCACGGGCGAAGAGGCATTTTCCCTGGCCATGGTTATGCTGGAGACGATGGAAGATCTCGATAAATATATCGAAGTCAAGGTGTTTGCCAGCGACATCAATCAGGATGCCATCCGTGCCGCCCGAACCGGCATTTATCCCCGGGGCATCGCCGCCGATCTTTCGGATGAACAACTGAAACGGTTCTTCACCAAAAAAAACGACCACTACCAGGTGGACAGCAAAATCCGGGATATGGTCGTGTTCGCCGACCACAACCTGCTTCATGATCCCCCGTTTTCGAATATGGACCTGGTCAGCTGCCGCAACATGCTCATCTACATGGAATCGGGGCTGCAGAAAAAGATCTTTCCGGTCCTGCACTATGCTCTGAAACCGGGGGGATATCTGTTTCTGGGCACCTCCGAATCGATCGGTGGAAATTCCGGCTTTTTCAAACCGGTGGACAAAAAATATAAGATTTTCAGACGCGGGGAAAAGCCGCCGGCGGATCTTCCCCAGGTTCAGCACTCGCAGCCCCCCCGGACCGGGAAACGAAGAAAACGTCCTGATGTTTACAACCCGGAAGACGAGCGCGAGAAGCAAAACCGCCCGAATATCCGCGCCCTGTTTGAAGAGGCGATCACCAAAAAATATGCCCAGTCGGCGGTGCTGATCGACAGCAACGACACCATCCGGTTTTTCTACGGCAACCCCGACCGGTATCTGTCCTTTCCCCGGGGGGAGGCCGACCTCAACATTTTTAAAATGGCCTCGGGGCAGCTGCACTACAAACTTTCCCAGTCCCTCGACAAAGCACGGGAGGGGGAGGAATCGATCAAGATCGAGAATATCCCGATTCGCCGGGACGGCGCCTACCTGGAAGTCGATATCAGCTTCAGCCCGGTGAACGGGGCCGATGGTCGGCAGAACTGGATTCTCATCGAATTCGAAGAGAACCAACGCTCCGGCCCATCCGAATCCGAACCCGTCGGCACCGAGGGCGAAACAACCGCTTCGGAGGAAAAAGCCGAACTCGAAATGAAGCTTCGCCACACCCAGCAGGAACTGCAGGCCACGATCGAAGAGCTGGAGACCTCCAATGAAGAGCTCAAATCCTCCAATGAGGAGTTGCAGGCCAATAACGAAGAGCTTCAGTCCACCAATGAAGAACTTGAATCTTCCAAGGAGGAGCTGCAGTCCACCAATGAAGAGCTGGAGACCGTCAACTCCGAACTCAACGAGAAGAACCAGGAACTGGAAAAGGCGGAAAGCGACATGAAAAACCTCTTTTCCGCCGTCGAAAACGCCATTATTCTGCTGAATGATGATCTGTGCATCAAACGGTTCACCCCCTCGGCCACCAAAATTTTCCACCTCAAGGATGTGGATGTGGGGCGACATTTTTCAGATATCTCATCCAAGCTCGCGTACGACGGCCTCGAAAAAGATGCCGAGGAGGTGCTCGACCGTCTGGAACGAAAAGAATCCACCGTCCAATCCAAGGAAGGAAAATTCTATCAGATGCGGATCATTCCCTACCGAACCGGCAAAAACGTGATCGAAGGGGTGGTTCTCTCATTCTTCGACATCACCCATCTCACCCAGGCCGAACAGCAGAAACGGGATGCGGGAAGCCTGTTAAAAGAGACCATCTCCGCGTTGTGGGAGCCGATCCTGCTCCTGAAAGAATCTCTGAACATTATCCGGGCCAATCCAAGCTTTTATGAAATGTTTCAAACCTCCGCCGAAGAAACCCTCGACCATAAGATCTTCCAGCTCGGCGACAACCAGTGGGACATCCCCGAGCTGCGCACCTTGATGGAGGAGATCATCCCCAAAGAAAACGAGTTCAAAGGCTATGTGGTGGAACATGAATTTCCCCGCATCGGCCGCCGCAGGATGGCCCTGTCCGGGCGCAAGATCCATTCGGGCGAAAACCGCCCCCCCTTTATTCTGATGGGATTCAAAGACGTCACCGACGAGAACGGCGGATAAAGGGGAACCTTCATGAGCATGAAAGAAGAAAAACCCGGTTTCGACGATCTCTTCAACGGCAGTGAAGATACCCCGACCGACAGCGGCCTGTGGATTCAAAAACTGCGGTATCTGCGGGATTTCATCGAATTCTCTCCGGCGACCTATCTCACCCTCGACAAATCCGGCCGGATGCTCAACTGCAACCTGATGCTGACTACGCTGCTGAAAGCCCCCCGCTCGGACCTGATCGGACGATCCATCTACCCCTATGTGTTCCGGAAAGACCGGGACCTGCTCTACCTGCATCTGAGAACGATATTTCGCGATAAAGGCCGCAATTCCTGCGAACTGACCCTGAAAAACAGCCGGGGCAAATGCTTCCGGGTGCATGTGGAGAGCAAGTACGACCTTCATCCCAAGGGACGGGCCGAATGCCGGTCGGTCTTGACCGATCTGACCGAAATCAAGCAGGCCGAAGCCGCCTTGCAGCAGGCCCTGGAAGAAAACCGGCGCCAGCTGGCCCGGACCGACGCCATTCTCAAACAGATGACCGAGGGGCTGTTTATTTTCGATGCCCAAGACATTCTGGTGGACATCAATGATGCCGGACTCGAGATATGGGGGTATGAATCGCCGTTTCCCTTGAATACCCCGTTCCAGCAACTGATCCGCTCCTTCGAAGTCTTCGACCTCGACGGCAGACGGCTGCCGGTGGACCGATACCCCTTCTATCGGGTGCTCAAGGGAGAAGTCCTGAACGGATATGAGGTGCGGGTCCGCTGCACCGAGACCGGCCGCTCCTGGATCGGCTCCTACGGCGGCACCCCGATCCATGATGCCGAAGGCCGAAGGATGCTCTCCATCATCACCGTCCGCGACATCACGGCCCAGCATCAGGCCCGGGTCGAAATCCAGAACAGCCGAAACGCCCTGCAGCAGATGAACGAAACCCTCGAGGCCCGGGTGGCCGAGCGCACCGCCGAGGTGCGGCGTCTGGCCGACCGGCTGCGGGCCCTGGCCACCGAAATGAGCCGGGTGGAACAGCGGGAGCGCAGCCGCCTGGCCGGGGTGCTCCACGACAACCTGCAGCAGATGCTGGCCGCGGTCCGGTTTCAACTAACCACCGCCCGAAATTTTGACGATCTCGACAAGGTGCGCCGACTGATTGAGCAAAGCGCGAAAATGGTTAAAGAATCCATCGACCTGGCCAGAGATCTGAGTCACCAACTGAGCCCGCCGGTACTGAAAGAGTCGGGATTGACCGCGGGGCTCCGCTGGCTGGCCGAACGGATGGCGGAGCAGCAGGGCTTTCAGGTGAGCATCCGCAATGCCGGGGCGATCGAGCCGATTCCCGAAGAGATTCGGTTCTTTCTCTTTGAAAGCGCGCGGGAGGTGCTGTTCAACGCCGTCAAGCATTCGGGAACCGATGAAGCCGAGGTGATTCTGGAGCGGGACCCCAACGGCGACGTGCGGATCGTCCTGGAAGACCGGGGTCACGGGTTCGACGCGGCGGCCCTGGAAGACCGGGACGCCGCCGACATCACCTTCGGCCTGTTCAGCATTCGGGAACGGATGAATCACCTGGGCGGAACCATGGAGATCGACTCCGAACCCGGCAAGGGCTGCCGGATCACCCTGACCGCCCCGGTGGCGGAAACGGACGACACCGAAACACGGGCGGACACACGGTCCCGGCCGGCAGACTGGAAAGAACCCGCCGAAGCGGACACCCCGGGGGACAGCCGAATCCGAATCCTGGTGGTGGACGACCACACCATCGTGCGCCAGGGCCTGGCCGGAATGCTGCGGGAGGTATCCGATTTCCAGGTGGTCGGCGAGGCCCAAGACGGCCGGCATGCGTTAGAACAGGCCGACACCCTCCACCCCGATATCGTCCTGATGGACGTCAACATGCCCCATATCAGCGGCATCGAGGCCACCCGCATTATCCGCGAACGCCATCCCCACATGCCGGTGATCGGGCTCTCCATGCACGTGGACCAAGCCGTGGCCCAGTCCATGCGCGAAGCCGGGGCCGAAGCCTATCTCACCAAAGACGGCCCGGCCGAAACCCTGGTGGAGACGATACGAAAGATGGTTCACCGGAAACCGCAAACTGCGGTTTCGGAACCGAAAGCCTCGAATCAAAACTAATAAATCATAAAATTTTGGGCTTCAACCTGCCCGGGCCCACCGGCAATCTCCACCCCCACCGCCCCCAATCTACACATATTCCGGTATGGTGTTCTTCTAAAAAATTGCTATCGTAAGCACAGAAAGGAAAGAATGCCTGCCCGAACCACATTGAAAGCGAAGGGACGAATCCGGCCAAGTCCATCTTCCGAATCGGCCCGCACATTCATCACCGAACATCCGCTTTTGGCGGAAACAGCCGGGGTAAAGGAGATCCATGAACGCACGGAACGACCGCGACATTTTGGTCATAGGCGCCTCTTTCGGCGGCCTGGCGGTTCTCAGGCGGCTGCTTTCCCGGCTTCCGGAAGATTTCGCCGCACCGGTGTTCATCGTCCAGCACATTTCCCCGACCGCCGAGACCATTCTGCATAAAATTCTCGAGGCGAATGGCCCCCTGCCGGCGCTGCTTCCTGAAGACGGTGAAAAGATCACCCCCGGCACTATTTACGTGGCGCCCCCCAACCGCCACCTGCTGGTCAAAAAAGACCATGTCGCCGTAGTGTTCGGGCCGAAGGAAAACCGCTCGCGCCCCTCCATCGACGCCCTCTTTCGATCGGCGGCCGCCTATCACACCACCCGGGTGGCCGCAGTACTGCTCACCGGCTACCTGCATGACGGCGTCAGCGGCCTGAACGCGGTCAAGCGATGCGGCGGCATCACCCTGGTTCAGGACCCGAATGAGGCCGAAGCCCCCGAACTGCCCCAAACCGCCATCGACCGGGTAGAGATCGACCATGTGCTGCCCTTGGAGGGGATCGGCCGAAAACTCTTGGATATCATCGGTCAACCGGCCGGCGAGCCCCCGGAAGTACCGGAGGAGATCATGGAAGATGTTAAAGTCAGTGAACACGAAATCCCGAACATCGACCGCATGCACGAGGTAGGCGACCAGACCCCCTACACCTGTCCGGAATGCGGCGGCGGCCTCTGGCGCATGAAAAACGAACCGATCACCCGATACCGGTGCCACACCGGCCATGCCTTTTCGGAGCAGAGTTTTCTGGCGGGCCAGGCCGAGGTCATCGAAAACTCCCTCTGGGCGACCATCCGCTTGGTCCAGGAGCGCATCGACGTCCTCACCAGAATGGCCGAGACGGCCCGGAAAAAAAACCGGGAAGACAGCGCCGCCGACCTCGAAAAAAAGATGGAAGAGATGATCTATCACGTCCGAACCATCCGCCGGTTCATCCTCTCGGGTCTTCTCGGAGGCAACACCGAGGCCGATGCAGCGCCCGTAGCGAGGGGCGAAAAAACAGCCGTCTGAATGGCGCGGCGCCTCTTTGAATCAGGATGGCCAGGATGTCTGAAGGATGATCAGGATTTTGAAGGATGATCAGGATAAGGGCAGATGGCATTCTTGTCCGAACCGCAGATTATCATGATGGGAATGATGACCGCAGATAGACCCTATCTGCGTCATCCGATACATCATGATTATCCGCGTTCAGACACTTTACCCGGGCACTTGAACCTGGGCACTTGAACCTGGGCACTTGAACCTGGGCACTTGAACCTTTTACCCATCGCCCATCGCCCATCGCCTATAGCCTATAGCCTATCGCCTATAGCCCATAGCCTATAAGCCTATAGCCTTTTTCATAAACTGTGACGAAATCAGTATAAATCAAAGCCGGTCGGGTGTACGGTATTGACCAGGGAGAACGGGTAGGATAGTTGAATAATTATCAGTTTTGATAAAGCTTTCACGAGGACTATTCCACGAATTTCCCTGATACCGTCAAAAAAAAGGATGGCCGAATGGTTCGCACCATCATATTCCTGATGATCCTTCTGGCAGCGGCGGGAGCCGCCCTCGGCGATGAAGATCCTGAAACCGGCGATACCGCTCCGGCCCAGCCGGCGGCGGTCACGGTGGGGGTGACCCCCTGGCCCGGGTCTGCGGCCGTCTATCTGGCCGAAGAAAAAGGATACTTTAAAGACGAAGGCCTGCGGGTGACGCTGCAATCGGTCGAGTCGGGCCACCTGAGTCTCAACGGACTGCTCTCGGGCAAATTTGATCTGGCCACCATGGGCGATACCCCCATCGCCCGGGCGGGGCTCAGGGGCCGGGACATCCGGGTGGTGGCCACCATCGCCAAAACCCACCGGGCCGTCGGCATCGTGGCCCGCAAAGACCGGTCCATCTCGGGTCCCGAAGACCTGACCGGCAAGACGGTCGGGGTCGTGCCGGGCACCACGGCCCAGGTCTTTCTGTATGCCTATCTGGCCACCTCCTACATCGACCCGGAAAAGGTCCGGATCACCCACATTCCCCCGGACAAGGTGGAAACCCTGCTGATGAGCGGGGAGATCGACGCGGTCTCCACCTGGGCCCCCCACTCCGACCGGCTCATGGAGAAGCTGGGGAACCGGGCGGTCCTGCTGCAGGATCCGAGTATCTACACCATGACCTGGAATCTGGTGACCAGCCAGGCTTTCGTACAAAAACATCCTTCCCGGATCAGAAAATTCCTGCGGGCCCTCATTCGGGCCAACCGGCACATGACGGAGGCCACGGATCGGGCACGGGCCGTGGTGTCGGCGCTCATCTTCCCGAGCACCAGAATTTCGGAAGAGGAATGGGAGAGTTTCGCCTTCACAGCCGAACTGGACCAGAGCCTGATCCTGAACCTGGAGGAACAGGCCCGGTGGATGATCGAAAAGGGATACGCCCAAGCGGAAGGCCCGCCCAATTTCCTGAACATCCTCCATACCGACTGCCTCAAGACGGTCAAACCGGAGGCGGTCCAGATCCCGGGCAAATAGGAGCAGGTCATGACCATCATCGCCAAACTAAAGCTCGCCGCCTGGGTGCCGCTGTTCGTGGCCCTGATCATCGGCTCCACCCTGCTGGTCTCTCACCGGGTAATGGAAGAGGCCCAGGAGAAAGGCCGGGCCCCCCAGCAGATCATCAACGCCGTTCACATGCTGACCGAATTTGCGCGGTCTTACTGGCGATACCAGGAAGAACGGCCCAAAGAGCAGTTTCTGGCCGAACATGCGGAACTGGCCCGGTTTGCGGCCGGGCTTCGGTTCAAACAGGCGGCACAGCGCCAGACCTTGAACCAGATTCTCGACCACCTGACAGCGATGGGAGACACCTTTCACAAACTGGTCATCAATTATGAGCAGCCCGACATCACCGCCAGCCCGGGGCTGTACGCCGAGGCCGAAGAGCGGCTCTCGAACCAGTTTCTGATCCGAGCCTCGGACGCCGTGGCCCGATCCCTGCGACTGAAGCGGCTGATCGACGAGGAGATCACCGCCACTCAGGACCATATCTATCTGTTCATCATTCTGCTGATCGCGTTTACCACGGTGCCGATTACGGTGATTCTGCTGCGGATGATGTACAATATCTCCGACTCCTACCGCACCCTGCGCCGGGGCGCCGAAATCATCGCCGAAGGCAACCTCGATCATGTCATCGGCCTGACCGGACGGGACGAACTGACCCAATTCGCCCGGGCCTTTGACCTGATGACCCGGCGGCTGCGGGAGACGACGGTCTCCAAAAATGAACTGGAGCGGCGGGTCCGGGAGCGGACCGCCGAGCTTCAGGAGCGTGCCGACCAGCTGGCCCGCATGGCCTCGGAGCTGACCCTGGCCGAACAGCGGGAACGGCGGCGCCTGGCCGAGGTGCTGCACGACCATCTGCAGCAGCTTCTGGCCGGGGCCCGGTTTCGGCTGGAGGGGATCAGCCGAGGCAAATTCAAGAATCCCACCGAAACGGCGACACAGATCATAGGACTGCTGGACGAGGCCATCGCCGCATCCCGGTCGCTCACGGTGGAGCTGTCGCCGCCCATTCTGCACGAAGGCGGATTGACCGCCGGCATGGAGTGGCTGGTCCGGTGGATGAAGGAAAAGCACGACCTGACGGTGGACCTGAAAAGCGATCCCCGACTGGCGGGGGAGCGGGAATGCCTGCGGGAGGATGTCCGGATTCTGGTCTTTCAGGCGGTGCGGGAGCTGCTGTTCAACGTGGTCAAGCACGCCGGGACCCGGGAGGCCACGGTGGAGCTGGGCATCGGCCTCGACGACGCCCTGCAGGTGATGGTGCGGGACCACGGCAAGGGATTCGATCCCAAGGCGGCCCTGGCCGGCTCCCGGGAAAACCTCAAGGGCGGATTCGGGCTTTTCAGCATTCAGGAACGGCTCGCCCTTTTGGGAGGCGGTTTCGAGATGGAAAGCGCCGATGGGCAGGGGGCCCGGTTTCGGCTGACTGCGCCCCGGCGCCTTGAATCGACGGTACCGAGGGATTCGACCGAGAAAGTAGCTGTGGACCTGAAGGCGATCACCGAACCCGGGCAAGCGAATGAATCCGTTGCGCTGAAAGAAGACCGTATCCGTCTGCTGCTGGCCGACGACCACCAGGTGATGCGGGAAGGGCTCGCCTCTTTGCTGGTGGAAGAACCCGACCTGGAGATCGTGGGAGAAGCCTCCGACGGCGAAGAAGCCCTTGAACTGGCCCGTCAGTTGAACCCGGACGTGGTCCTGATGGATTTTTCCATGCCCCGCATGAACGGCATCGAAGCCACCCGCCGGCTGCGGAAGGAGCTGCCCGAGGTTCAGGTGATCGGGCTCTCCATGTACGAAGAACCGGACCGGTCCGAAGCCATGCTGGCCGCCGGGGCCCGGGCCTACCTCACCAAAAGCGGCAAATCCGACATCCTCATTCAGACCATTCGGCGGGTCCACCCAGAGACCGAGCCGACGACCGAATCGAAACCCTGAAACACCGGGGTCGCCTCTTCCGCCTGAGCCTGGCGACCTGCTCTACCCGTTCGCCCGGCCCAGCACGGATCGTTCGGTTCAGTCCGAATCAGCCGGAGCCGGGGCAAATTTTCATATCGATTGCCGATGGCATTTCGTCACAGAATTCCGCCTTTGAAAATGCTTAGCTTTTTTCATAGGGGTTCAGGCGCTGGTCTCTGTCTTTGAACTGTGATTCGTCTGATTCTTATGATGGCCGGGAGGATTACGGCATTCCTTTGTCTGTCGCTGCGTGTAAAACCCGAGAACCCGGGAATTCCGCAATTTAGACAAGCACACGGGAATCGATTTTTCGAATCAGTATTGCGCCCTTTCGGAACATCCCTATATGCATTATTGTCCGAATATCCACCCGAGTGAGCTCGTTGACGACATACCGGACGCGATTCTTACCTTAATGAAAATCCCTTTTATGAGAAGATAGCCACATTATGGAGATCATCCTATGCCCGGCATAATCAACACCATTCAAAACCGATGGGGAATCGGAATCCTCCTGTCGGCCGTTTTCGTATTCTTATCCCTATTGAGTCCGCCTGGCGTGCGATCGGCGGAGGTCACTCTGGGATGGGACCCGCCCGATGACGA
>JBKHDE010000179.1:0-10006 GCA_046541495.1 Desulfococcaceae bacterium | reverse complement strand
TTTTCCGGGCCGCTTTCATGATCCTGCTGCTGGAAAGCGCACCGGTGACAAGCGCCGAGACGGCCGCACATTCCGCCCAAGGGGCCCTGGAGGAAAGACTCGCGGAACAGCCGGCGATTCCGGAGCTGGTGATCTACGCCTATGAACACAACCCGTCCATTCAAGCGGCACGGGAAGGGTGGCGGGCGACCGTCGAACAGTACCGGGTCGCCACCGGATATCCGGACCCGCAGCTGATGGCCACCTATTATCCCGATCCCATTGAAACCCGGTTCGGGCCCCAGGACTGGAATATCACCCTGTCGCAGATGATCCCCTTTCCCGGCAGACTCTCCAAAGCCGGTGACGTGGTCCGGACGGAGGCCCGCATCGCACGGCTCGATCTCGATAAAACGGTTCGGGACATCACGGTCGGCATCATCGAATCCTATTATGAACTCTATTACATCCACAAGGCCCTGGAAATCGCCGATGCGAATCGGAAGATTCTGAACCAGCTCACCAAAATAGGAGAAACCGCCTACGGGCAGGACCGAACCGCTTTTCTGGACGTCGTCAAGGCCCAGTCCCAGACCGCCCAGCTCGGTTACGACATCCTGCTGCTCAAGGATCTGGCGGAAACCGAAAAAACCCGTCTGAACGGGTTGTTGAACCGGCCGCCGAGGGCCCCCCTGGGCCCGATACAGGAGGCGCCCTTTGACAATCTCGTCTATTCCCTGGATGAACTGTTCCAAATGGCCGAAATCTATCGGGAGGAAATCCGAATGGCCGAGCTTCAGATCGAAAAGGCCGAAAACCAGATCGATCTGGCCCGGTATGAAAACCTCCCCGAATTCAGGGTGGGCCTTTTTTACGGCGTCATCGGTGATCCGGATGTGCCCAACCCGCCTCCGGATGCGGGGGACGATGCGATCGGCGTGCAGTTCGGATTCAGCATTCCGCTCTGGCTCGGCAAAAACAGCGGCCGGGTCAACCGCGCCAGGGCCATGGCCGATCAGAACCGGGCGGCCAGAACCGAGAGCGTAAACGAAACCTATACCCTGATTCGAAACCTCTATTTCCGTCTCCAAAACGCCCGGCGGCTGATCACGCTTTACCGGAATGAACTGCTGCCCCAGGCGATGACCTCCCTTGAAACCGCGGAAACCTGGTTCCGGGAAGGCCAGGGAAGCTTCTCCGATTTTCTCGAAACCCAATCGGTGGTCTACAACTTTCAGCTCGCCCTGGCGCGCGCCCGGGCCGATCACGGCAAGCTTCTCGCAGGCCTCGAACGGCTGGTCGGAAAAACAGTCACCCTCAGAGAAGAAGGAATATCGGGGGATGAAGAATGAAAAAGATGCACCTTATTGCAAGGAAACAAAGAAGACTTCGACTGAATCAACCGGTCGTTTACCGGATATTTTCCGTCCTCTGCTTTCTGATCCTCCTGACCGCCTTTCCGGCACACGGCGGATACCGTGAAATGAAATCCTCGCTGAAAGAATACCGGCCCCCGAGCTATGTCCGGCGCCGGGCGAATCCGCCCGAAACGGTCCCGATTCCCGAACCGGAAGCGGATACGGGTCGGGACGCATTCGAGACCGCCCGTCAAAAACTGGAAACGATGAAAGAGCGGTGGGCGGAGACCTTGAAAAAACCGGAAGATACCGACATCGCCTTTATTCATCCCGATCCCGACCTGACGGCGCGGCTTCGGCCTGCGGCTTCCCATCCGGCAACGGCGGTCGAAGAACTCGAAAAGACCTTTTCCCTGGAAACCCTCGAGGCCCTGACCCTGCTTCGCAACCCCGGGATTGAATCGGCCCGCAAGGATGTCCGGGCGACCCTCGAGTCCTTTTCACAGGTGACGAACCTGGATGAAATTCTTCGGCAGTATTCGGTCTTCACCGAAGGGCTCATGACCGGTATCGGTCCCATGAGAGGCGCCGAACCGGTCCGGACCCGTTTTCCCTTCCCCGGCGTCACGGCCCTCAAGGGGCAGGCGGTGGATCAGGCGGTGCGGGCTGCGGTCGAAGCGCTTGAAATCGCCCGCCGGGATGCGGTCACCGACATTCGAAAGGCCTACTGGAACCTGGTCTACCTTCGAAAGGCCCGCGAAATCACCGCCGAGACCCTCGGTCTCTTCCGCAATCTCGAATCGGTGGCCGACACCCGGTACCGGGCCGGAAACACCAGTTTCCAGGATGTCATCAAGATCGGCATACGGACCAGCATCCTTCAGGAGGAGCTGACCACCCTGGCGGAACGTCAGCGCAACTTAGAAACCGGCCTTCTCGAAATTCTGGAGCTGCCGCCGGAAAGCGAAGTGGGCCGACCGGCGGATCGAACCCCGGCAAAGACACTGCCGACCCTGGATCGCCTGTATGAACTGGCTCGTGAACGGCGGCAGGAGCTGCGGCGCATCCGGGCCATGATCGGCCGAAGCGAAAGAATGATTGAAATGGCCGAAACCATGGTCTTGCCGCCCTTTACCTTCGAATTTTCCTATTACGAGGACACCCCGATGCAGCAGGTCGGTTCGGCGGCGACCCAACCCTCCTTTCCGACCAACACCGAGGCATCCAGGGGATCGGGGCTGCCCAAATCCCCCTGGTACGGCAGAAACGATGCATGGCTTCGGCAGACCCGGCAGAACCTTGCGGGGCTTCGGGCGAACCTCAGAAAAGCGGAAGCGGCCACCCATAAAAGGGTCCGAATGGCCTGGTTTTCACTGGACAAAGCCCTTCGTGAGACGGCCCTGTACGAAAATACGGTGGTTGATATGTCCCGATCCGCCCTGGATGTCTCCACCCGGGGCTATGAGTCGGGCGCCGTCACCTTCGCCGATGTCATCGGCTCCTATTCCACCTGGCTCGAGGTTCGCACCTCCCTGGCCCGAAAACGGAGCGATATCGGCGTGGCCCGTGCCGAACTCGAGCAGGTGGTGGGAACAACCCTTGAATAAGAAATCATATGGAGGAAGCGATATGAATCCAAATAGATCCGAAAGAAAATTTCATGCAAAGCTCATCCTGGTCACGGCCCTGGTGACGCTGATCATATCCTTTGGAGCGGCCTATCTCTTCGGCTATATGGGCCCGAGGCAGGCCCCTCCACCCGCGGAAGGTCCGGACACCCTCGTTGAGGGCAGTCTGCTCGGCACAAACGATGAGGTCCGGATCTACACCTGCTCCATGCACCCCCAGATCCGGCAACCCGAACCGGGCGACTGCCCGATCTGCGGAATGGATCTGATTCCGCTGGAAACAGATGCGGGCGGCGACGAAGGCCCGCGCACGATGCGTATGAGCGAAAGCGCCCGGGCCCTCGCCGAGATTCAGACCGTCCTGGTGCATCGCGAATTCCCGGAAGCCCGGGTGGACCTGGTCGGAAAACTCGATTACGATGAAACCCGTGAGAAATCGTTGACCGCCCGATTCCCGGCCCGGATCGAGGAGCTCTTCGTCAACTTTACCGGCATTCAGGTAAAACAGGGTGAACACCTGGCCAAGGTCTACAGCCCGGAATTGCTCAGCGCCCAGCGTGAGCTTCTCGCGGCGCATCGAAGCAATCCCGACAGCTTCATGGCCCGCGCTGCACGGGAGAAACTGCTCCTTTGGGATCTGTTGCCCGATCAGATCGATGCGATTATCGAAAGCGACCAGGCGCGGGATCATTTCGTCTTGAAGGCGCCCATGGGAGGGGTGGTCGTCGGTAAAAACGTCAAGGAGGGCGATTACCTGAAAACAGGCGAGCCGCTCTTCCGCATCGTCGATCTGAGCCGATTGTGGCTCTATCTCGATGCGTATGAGTCCGACCTGATCTGGCTGCGATACGGCCAGGACGTGGCTTTCACGGTCGAGGCCTTTCCGGGCGAAACCTTTCACGGCCTGATTGCGTTTATCGAACCCGAAGTGGATCCCAAGACCCGAACGGTATCGGTTCGGGTTAATGTGGACAACACGGATACCCGTCTGAAGCCCGGAATGTTCGTCCGCGGCACGGTCGAGGTCAGAATGGCCGAAGGCGGCAAAGTATACGCGCCTGAATTCGCCGGCAAATGGGTCAGCCCGATGCACCCGGAAATCGTCAAGGACCAACCCGGTCAGTGCGATGTCTGCGGCATGGACCTTGTGCCGGCGGAAGAACTCGGCTACGTCGAGAATACGGACGAATCGGCCCCGCTCATCATTCCGGCCTCATCGGTTTTACGCACCGGCCGGCGAGCGGTGGTGTATGTTGAACAACCCGAGGCCGAACGGCCCACTTATGAAGGACGGGAAATCGTGCTGGGGCCGCGCGCAGGGGATGCCTTCCTCGTCACCGCCGGGTTGGACGCGGGCGAGCGCATCGTCACCAACGGCGCCTTCAAGATCGACAGCGCCCTTCAGATTCAGGCCAAGGCGAGTATGATGAATCCGAAAGGCGGCGGCCCGATGCCCGGACACGATCACGGCGGGGATTCCGGCGGAAGCGCCGAAGGTGATCATTCGCAACACCGGGAGACGGCGGGGCTCGATATCCCACCCGATCTTGCTTCGAAACTGATCGAGCCCTATCTCCGGGTTCAGTCTGCGCTGGCGGCGGACGATCTGGCCGGCGCCAAAGCCGGTGCAAAGGAGATGATGGACATCACCGGCCACTCGGGTCCATTGCCCGATCTGCTGCATGATCTGCTCGCGGCGGATACCCTGGACGCGTTTCGCAAACCCCATTTCGAGACGCTTTCCAATGCGATGATCGCAGCCGCCAAAGCCGAACCGTCCGCTTTCGGCGGTGAGTTGTTGATCATGCACTGTCCGATGGTCTACGGCGACCAGGGTGCGGATTGGCTGCAACGGTCCGAGCCGCTGCAAAACCCGTATTTCGGAGCGATGATGCTCCGATGCGGCGAGGTGAAAGAAACCATTCGGGAAAACGGAAACGGCGCTCATGACCACTGACCATTCGCCCGGTCCCATCGACCGACTCATCCGTTTTTGCCTGGAGAACAAGCTCGTCGTGATCCTGTTCACGGCGGCACTGATCCTCTCGGGGATCATGGTGGCGCCGTTCGACTGGGAGTTTGAAAACTTCCCGCGCAATCCGGTTCCGGTGGATGCGATCCCCGATATCGGTGAAAACCAGCAGATCGTCTTTACCGAATGGATGGGCCGCTCGCCCCAGGACATCGAAGACCAGATCACCTATCCGCTGACAACGGCGCTTCTCGGCCTGCCCCAGGTCAAGACGATCCGCAGCTACTCGATGTTCGGCTTTTCCTCGATCTATATCATTTTCAAGGAAGAGGCGGAGTTCTATTGGACGCGCAGCCGCATTCTCGAAAAGTTGAACAGCCTGTCTTCGGGAACACTGCCGCAGGGCGTCTCGCCCCAGCTCGGACCCGACGCCACCGCCCTCGGGCAGATCTTCTGGTACACCCTCGAAGGAAGGGACGCCGACGGAAACCCTGCCGGCGGCTGGGATCTCGATGAACTCCGCAGCACGCAGGACTGGTATGTGCGCTATGCCCTGCAAGGGGTCGACGGGGTGGCCGAAGCGGCGTCCATCGGCGGATTCGTGAAGGAGTACCAGATCGACGTCGATCCCGATGCCCTGCGCACCTACGACATTCCCCTCCACGAGGTTTTCAACGCGGTCTCCGGCAGCAATCTCGATGTCGGGGCCCGCACCATCGAAATCAACCGCGTCGAATATGTCATCCGCGGGCTCGGTTTTATCGAGAACCTCGATGACCTGCGCAAAACGGTCATTACCCAGCGCAACAACATTCCGATCACCCTCGATCAGGTTGCGCACATCAAATACGGTCCGGCCCTGCGGCGCGGCGCACTCGACAAGGCCGGCGCCGAGGCGGTGGGCGGCGTGGTCGTAACCCGTTTCGGGGAAAATCCGCTCGCCGTCATCAAACGGGTGAAGGAGAAAATCGCAGAGATCTCTCCCGGCCTGCCCCGAAAAACCCTTGAAGACGGAACCGTGAGTCGAATCGAGATCGTGCCCTTCTATGATCGGACCGGTCTGATCCATGAAACCCTCGGCACCCTGGAAGATGCGGTGCGGCAGCAGATTCTGGTCACCATCATTGTCGTGGTGGTGATGGTTTTGCATTTGCGCAGCGCGTCGCTCATCTCCGGCGTGCTTCCGCTTGCGGTCTTGTTCTCCTTTATCGGAATGCGCCTGTTCGGTGTGGATGCCAATGTCGTCGCACTCTCCGGCATCGCCATCGCCATCGGCACGATTGTCGATATGGGGGTGGTGCTGATCGAAAATCTCCTCAAGCATCTGGACGAGGCGGACCCGGAAGAAAGCCGTCTTGAAGTCGTGTATCAGGCCTGTTCCGAAGTGGCCGGAGCGGTCGTCACAGCGGTGTTGACCACGGTGATCAGCTTCCTGCCGGTGTTCACCATGGAAGCCGCCGAGGGAAAACTGTTCCGCCCGCTGGCGTACACCAAGACCTTTGCTCTGATCGGTTCGATTGTGGTTGCACTGACCATTATCCCGCCGCTGGCGCACTGGTTCATCGCGGGCGCCTATCAGGCGAAAGGGCCGCGGTGGTTTTTATGGGGCGGCATCGCTGCGGCCGGTTTTCTGGGTGCTGTTTTCATCGCCTGGTTTCCCTGGTGGCTGGGCGCTTTCATGATCGCCGCCGCGCTCTTCCATCTGCAGGCAGAGCGGCTTCCGGCCGCGGTTCGCCGGGTGGTTCCGACCGCTTTCAATTTTCTCGTCGCAATATTCGTGGCCTTCCGGCTGGCCGCCGACTGGAAGCCGCTGGGGCCGGAACACTACCTTCACAACCTTTTCTTCGTTCTGTTGACGATCGGCATCCTGCTCGGATGCTTTTATCTCTTCATCCGCTTTTATGCGTCGATGCTGGAAGTCGTTCTTCAATGGAAAACCGTCTTTCTGGCTTTCAGTTGCCTGATTGTCCTTTTCGCGTTTACCGTATGGCAGGGGTGGGGCACGATCTTCGGGTGGATGCCCGAATTCGTTAGAAACTCGAACCCCTACGTGGCCGCCGCCCATGCCGTGCCGGGGCTCGGAAAGGAATTCATGCCCGACCTGGACGAAGGCTCTTTTCTCCTGATGCCGACGACCATGCCCCATGCCTCCATCGGAGAGGTGATGGATGTGCTCAGCAAACAGGATATGGCCATCAACGCCATTCCCGAGGTCGAACTCGCGGTGGGCAAACTCGGGCGCGTGGAAAGCCCGCTCGACCCGGCCCCGATCTCGATGATCGAAACCATCATCTCCTACAAGTCCGAGTTCATCGCCGATGATGCCGGACGCATTTTGACCTTCGCCTATGACCGTGCAAAGGGCGAATTCATCCGGGATGAGACCGGCGAACTCGTACCGGATGAAGACGGCCGCCCCTTCCGGCAATGGCGCGACGAAATCCAGAGCCCCGATGATATCTGGGACGAGATCGTCAAAGCCGCCGCCATTCCCGGAACCACCTCCGCGCCCAAGCTGCAGCCGATTGCCGCCCGGATCGTCATGCTCCAGAGCGGCATGCGTGCGCCGATGGGTTTGAAGGTGTACGGCCCCGACCTGGAAACCATCGAGACGGTGGCGCTCGACATCGAGAGCCTGCTCAAACAGGCGCCGTCGGTCAAATCCGAGGCGGTGCTGGCCGACCGCATGGTGGGCAAACCCTACCTGGAGATCGACATCGATCGCGATGCCATCGCCCGCTACGGCGTCAAAATAAAAATGGTACAGGATGTGATTGAAGTCGCCGTCGGAGGCAAACCGATCACCCAGACGGTCGAAGGGCGTGAGCGGTATCCGGTGCGCGTACGCTATATGCGGGAACTGCGCGACACCATCGAATCGATTGAAGGGATTCTCGTCGCCGCACCCGACGGCACTCAGATCCCGCTTCGCGAACTGGCAACGATCAACTATGTACGCGGCCCGCAGGTCATCAAGAGTGAGGACACCTTTCTGGTCGGCTACGTTATTTTCGACAAGCGCGACGGCTACGCCGAAGTGGAGGTGGTCGAGCAGGCCGGGGACTTTCTTCAAGAGCGCATCCGCAGCGGTGAACTCGTGATTCCTTCCGGTGTCAGCTACAAGTTTACCGGAAGCTATGAAAATCAGGTGCGGGCGGAGAATAAGCTGGCCATCGTCCTGCCCGTTTCACTCTTTGCCATCTGGCTGATTCTCTATTTTCATTTCAAACGCATTCCGCAGACCCTGCTCGTCTTTTCCGGCATTCTCTTCGCGTGGTCAGGCGGCTTCATCCTGCTCTGGCTTTACGGCCGGCCGTGGTTTCTCGATTTCGGCATTTTCGGCCACAATCTGCGCGATCTGTTTCAGGTGGGAACGATTCATCTCAGCGTGGCGGTATGGGTCGGATTCCTGGCCCTGTTCGGCATCGCGACCGACGACGGCGTGATCATGACCACCTATCTCGACCAGCGGTTTCGCGAAGCCCCGCCCACCGACCGGGAACAGATCCGCGCCCGCATCATCGAAGGCGCCTCCCGCCGGGTGCGCCCCGCCATGATGACCAGCGCCACCACCGTCCTCGCCCTGCTGCCGGTGCTCACCTCCGTCGGCCGCGGCTCGGACATCATGGTGCCGATGGCGATTCCATCCTTCGGCGGCATGCTGCTCGCCGTCATGACCATCTTTGTCGTACCCGTGGTTTACTGCGGATCGGCCGAATTGAAACTGAAATGGAAGGAGGGCCTGAAATGATGGGTCAGGCCAAGGTGACGGCCGGCGAGGCGAAGCGGATCGGCAGTTTCGATTATGAAATGTAATAAATGGGAAGATTGTCTGAACCCGGATTCGTCTGATGAATCTGATGGGCTCTGATCCGGTCAAAACCCGTCATCCACAGGGCGTTCCAGGGTTCAGGCAGACCCCTGCGAATTCCATCACAATATCCCTCCTCCTTGCAATGAGCCGTGCGGGAATTTCCGCAGAAATCAAACCGGAAAAAAATAGCTATTGAGGGGTGTTCTCGAGGTTCTCTAATCCAGCCCTTCAATGTCTTCTTTTAACTGGCGCACCTCCTCAATTGGAATTCCTGTGGCCTGGGCGATCTGTTCATCAGTCAGAACGCCCAACAACAGCAGATTTCTGGCGGTCTCTTTTTTGCCTTTTTCCATACCTTCTTCGATACCCTCTTTTTTAATAATATCGTAAGCTGCGGATTCCATCATAATATCCTTCCTCCTTGCAATAAGCTTTGCGGGAATTCCGCAGAAATCAGACCGGAAAAAATGGCCATCGAGGTGAGCATATCCGCTTTTACCGGTCTTTCCCGTTCACTGCCGTAAATGATCGCCTCGGCCTGATCGAAACAGTCTGTGCCGCCGTTCATCAAAGGCACAAAAGGTAGCATGCAGATCGGGCCTTCTGAAACGACCGTCCGGGCATCCATGTCGTATATCCTGACCAGCCGATACCGGAATCGAACTTCTTATCGGCCCCCCACCAGGACATACGGCGACCAGAACGCAGGATCACGTTTCTGGCTGATAAAATGAAGGCGAGTTTCATGCAGCGCCTGGGCCGGGGTTGTGCCTTCGGGGGCGGTGAGCCAGTTTTCATAGAATTTTACCATGAAATCGCGGGAGGACCGGTCGCCTACCGGCGTCAGTGTCATGAGAACCGCCTTTGCCCCGGCGGTGCGGAAGGCGCGGACAAGGCCGTAAACCCCTTCCGAGTAATCGGTGACGCCTTTGCCGGTTTCGCAGGCGGAGAGGGATACCAATTCCGTGCCCTGCAGGTTCAGGCCCAGGGCTTCCAGGCTGTAGAGCAGGCCGTCATCGCCGTTTGGGTCCACCAGTCCCTTCAAGCCCAAATTGGCGCCGGAAAGGGCGAGGCCGGAAAGGACCATATGCTGTGCTTCGGCCAGTGGGGATGCTTCCGCGTTTTCCAGGTAAAAACCGTGGGTGGAAAGGTGGAGAATCCGTGGCGGTGTTTTGATTTCCCGCAATGCTTTTTCAGTAGCCTTCGGGCCTGTAAGAATCAGCACTTTGCCGTCCTTTCGGTTGTTCCGGAAAAA
>JBKHDE010000178.1:0-10048 GCA_046541495.1 Desulfococcaceae bacterium | reverse complement strand
GAAACAGGTTAATTCAAACGGTATACATCTCCCGATTTTTCCACTCGGGGAGGCGGTTACGATTGCGGTTCTCCGGCATCTTCGGCAGCCGACTTTTTGTTCCGAATCTAATCCATTTTTAACATGTTTTTGCTATTGACACCGGTGCGTGAATCGTGTTTTTTTCCGTTTACCGATCCGCAAACGTTGCCGAAAACCCTTTACGGATGAGGTTGGGATGACGTCTTGTATCTTGCTGAACCAGGATTATTCCTTTCTGAATGTCATCAACTGGAGGCGGGCCATGTGCCTGGTGGCCAAGGGAAAGGTCCAGGTACTCGCCTATTCGGAAAAGACGGTGGTCACCGGCGAAGGCATGATCTTCAAGGTCCCGGCGGTGATGAAGCTGATGAAGCTGATTCGGACCCTCTATCGCTCCAAAGTTCCCTTCAACAAGCGGAATGTGCTCATTCGGGACGGGTTCAAATGCCTCTACTGCGGCAGCAAGGAGGGGAAACTGACCATCGACCATATCATCCCCCGGTCCCGGGGCGGTAAGGATACGTTTGAGAACTGCGTGGCCAGCTGCCGACGGTGCAACAACAAAAAAGGCTCCAAAACCCCGCGGGAAGCAGGAATGGCGCTCTCGTCCCAGCCCTGTCAACCGACCATATCGGAGTTTCTCATCCTGCGGGCCCGAAAGATGGGCATCATCGGAATTCTGAGGGATTTCGGGATTTACTGATCAGTTCATTCCCCAATACACCGATGTGGAAACGGCCTGGATCAGCGCACGCATGTCCTCCGGACTCACGGCCCCGATATTGCCGATGCGGAATGTATCCAGGGCTGTGACCTTGCCCGGATAGATGACGAATCCCTGTTGCTTGAGGGACCCATAGAACCTGTCGAAGGTGTAATCGGGATGGGTCGGGTTGAGAAAGGCGGTGATGATCGGGGACTGATACCGATCCGGGAGCAGAGGACGAAACCGAAGCCGGCGCATCCCTTCCACCAGAATTCGGTGGTTTTCCCGGTATCGCGCAGACCGCGCGGCCACGCCCCCTTCTTCATCCAGTTCATCCAGGGCCCGTCCAAAGGCCCGCACGGTATGGGTGGGCGAGGTGAACCGCCATTTGCCGTTCTTCTCCTCCATGGTCTTCCACTGGTCGTAGAGATCCAGGCTGAGGGACCGGGCCCGGCCCCGGCATAATTCCAGAATCTTCCGCCGGGCGATAATGAAGCCGAAGCCGGGAACCCCCTGAATACACTTGTTGGCGCTGCTGATCAGAAAATCGGCCTGAATCCGGGCCATGTCCATGGGGATGCCCCCGAAACTGCTCATGGCGTCGACGATATAGACCTTGTTGCAGGCCTTGACGATTTCACCGATCCGATCCACCGGGTTGAGCATGCCGGTGGTGGTTTCACAATGGACCGCGGCGACATGGGTGATGGCCGGGTCGGTCTGAAGGGTGTGAAACAGAAGGCCCAGGTCCGGCTGTTCGAGTTCGCCGCTGTCGTTGACCGCCACCGGAATGCGATGGTACCGGGCGATTTTGACGATACGGTCGCCGTAAGCCCCGTTGGTCAGGACCAGAAGCTTTCCGTTTTCAGGTATTGCACTAGAGATCACCGATTCGACGCAAAAGGTGCCGCTGCCCTGCATCAGCACCGCGGTATAGCCGGTCTTATCGGTGGCCAGCCGCACCAGTCGGCCGCGAATGTCCTGCACGATGTGGTTGTAGTCGTCATCCCAGGTACACCAGTCCCGAAGCATGGTCGCCTTCACGCTCTTGGTGGTGCTGAGGGGTCCGGGGGTCAGCAGCAGGTAGGGGTTATCCGGCAGTATGTCGATTTCCAATGGTGTCGTCCTCAGAGTGAGTTCGAGTGGTGATTTCTTTGATGCTCACTTCCAGAATACCCAGGGCCTGATCCAGGTCCGTCTGGGAAATGATCAGGGGCGGGGTCAGGGTGAGAAAATTGCCGCCGGAGACCTTGAAGCTGAGCCCCCGGGAAAGGCAAGCGTACATCACCGCCTCCGCCGCGGCCGAAGCCGGTTCACGGGTGTTTCGATCCAATACCAGTTCGGCCCCGAAGAGCAGGCCCCGGCCCCGAACATCCCCGATCAGCGGGTAATTCGCGGCCAAGCCCTTCAGCCGATGAAGGCCATACCGGCCCAGTGTTTCGGACCGCTGCACCAATCCCTCGGTTTCGATGGTTCGAATCCCGGCCAGGCCGGCGGCACAGGCCACCGGATTTTTTTCGTGGGTGTAATGGCCCAGGGCCTGGTCTCGGACCCGGTTGAAGTTTTCCCGGGCCACAACGGCCGCCAGGGGAAACACCCCGCCCCCGAGCCCTTTGCCCAGGATCAGAATATCCGGGACGACATCCTCGTGTTCGCAGGCAAACATTTTCCCGGTTCGGCCCAGACAGACCGCGGTTTCATCAAAGATCAAGAGGGCCCCGTAACGGTCGCAGGCATTTCGAATTCGGGCCCAGTAGCCGGGCGGCGGGGGATTGATTCGAGTGCACCGAATCGGCTCGGCGATCACCGCTGCCACATCCCCTTCCTTTTCCAGCACATACTCGAGGTAGGCGGCGCATTTGAGCCCGCAGGTGTCGCATCGGCCCTCGGGGTCCCACAGGCAGCGGTAAGGATCGGCCGGGGGCACGTGCTCGGTGCCCGGAAGCAGCGGTCCGATCCCTTTTCGAAACAGGGCTTCCCCGCCCACCGAGATGGCGTCCAGGGAGGCCCCGTGAAAAGATTCCCACATGGAAATCGTCTTGAACCGGCCGGTGACCACCCGGGCCAGTTTCAGGGCCATTCCCACGGCAGTCGTGCCGCCCGGCGCAAACAGCACCCGGCTGAGGTCCCCCGGGGTGATCTCCGCCAGCTTTCGGGCCAGCTCGATCGCGGCAAGATTGGTATACCGCCGAGGGCAAAAAGAGAGGGTATCGAGCTGACGGCGCACCGCAGCCAGCACCTGAGGATGGGCGTATCCCACCTGGTGAAGGCTGTTTCCGTGGAAATCGAGGAATTGCCGGCCTTCCAAATTGGTGAACCGGGACCCTTTACACCCGGCCAGCACATCCAGACAGGGCGTGGACAGGGACTGATGAAGGAAATACCGTTCGTCTTCGGCCAGCCGTTTCCGGGTCTCGGGATCGACCTGATCCCGGTGCCAGGCCCGCCGGCCGGGGCCGAGATTGATATCCCCTTCCGAGAAATCCGCGCGTTTTCCCGTCATTAATTGCTATTCCCCGGCAGCGGATTTTCCCCTCGGGCCAGCCGCTCGTTGATCTGGTCGATCACGGCCGGGCACTCCCAGATGCCGGAGACCACATAGTGGGCCCCGGCCTTGCGAAACCGCTGTTCGATCTCGGTCAGGCGGGTATTCAGTTCCGCCGGCGGCAGTTGATGAACCGCATCCTCGGTCAGGCCCAGTTCATTTCCGGTCTGAGTCAGCCCCACCGTCCACATGCCGGCGTTGAGCCCCTCTTCGATGTCCGACAGGGTGTCTCCGATCTTGACCATGGCCGACAGGGGATAGACCCCCAGCTGAATGGCGTTCCGGTAGCACATCCAGGGATAGGGCCGGCCGGCCGGCACATCGGTGGAACAGACCACCGAATCGGGTTCATAGCCTTTTTCACGGGCTTGGGGGACCAGCACCTCGACCATGGGCCCGGTGTATCCGGTCGTGGACCCGATGCGAATGCCCCGGCTCCGGAAGTCGGCAATCGCATCCAGCAATCCGGGAATCGGGTCCGCGTACCGGGGAATGACCCGGGGCATGAGGGTTTCCGTATCCCGGTACAGCATCTCCACGTATTCTTCATCCGGAGGGCGATGGTGAACCGCCTTCCATTTCTCGACCACCGACGGAAGACCGCACATGCCGCGAATATGGTCTTTTTTCATCAAGCCCATGAACCTGCGGACCTCCTCGACAGTCACCGCCACCCCGTAATTTTTGAACACTTCCTGAAACACCGCCGCCGGTCCTCTGGAACCGTAATCAACGGCGGTTCCGGACCAATCCAGAATCACCGCCTGCACCGGACCGGTATAGGATCTGTTTTGAATAAAAGTCATCGATGTTGCCTTTCCTCCAAGATTTTGTTTTTCCTTTACCGGGCCATCCAGCGCTCGGTTTTGGCTTTGATGGACCGGGTCAGAACTCCATAAAGAATGCGGACCCCGATATTGGTCAGGACGATCAGCACCGACATGGCGCAGGCCGGGGCGATGTCCCCGGCGTCGTCCATGTTGGCGATGGCCACGGAGGCCAGGGGGATATCCGCCGAATAGAGGAAAATCACTGCTGATACCGTGGCCATGGAATTGACGAAAAAATACATCCCGATCTCCAGAATGGCCGGCAGGCAGACCGGGGCCGTCACCCGAAAAAAAGTCCGGTAAAAGGGCACCGCCATCGATTCGGAGACCGTTTCGAATTCCCGGTCGAGCTGCTTGAGCGCCGTGGTGGCGGTGAGAAACCCGACCGTGTAAAAATGGACCACATTGGAGAGGACCAGAATCCCCATGGTGGCGTACATGAAATTGAAGGGGTTGGAAATCCGCAGCCCCAGGATTTCCCAGCCGGTGGCATTGAAAAAGAAGATATAGGCCAGCCCGATCACCAGACCCGGCAGGGCCAGGGGCAGCATGGAGAGAAAATAGGCCCCTTGGCGCAGGGTCCGCATGCCGCGGCTCTTTTCCACCAGATAGGCGGAGCCGAAGGTCAGAGCGGTGCCCGCGACGGCGGAGTAGAGGCTCATACGAATGGAGTTGAAAAAGGCACCGTAACCGCCCCCGCCCATTCGTTCGAAATCGTAATGGGTCAGGCTGAGGGAGAGGTCATAGGGCCAGACCTTGACCAGAGAGGCGAACACCGCGGTGGCGAAAAACCCGAGGATCAGACAGACTACCAGCGAGCAATAGGCCAGAAACAAGCGGTCCCGAACCGGGGCGGGGACGGGATGAAGCGGGGTGGATTCGGCGGCGATCAGGGCCACCTGCCGCCGCTGGGCGAGCCGGTCCACCAAAAAGGCGATCACCGTGGGTACCAGCAGGACCACGCTCACCACCGCCCCCATGACGAAATTCTGCTGTCCGATCACCTGCTTGTAGATGTCGGTGGCCAGGATGTTGTAATCCCCGCCCACCACCTTGGGGGCCCCGAAATCGGTGAAGGCCAGAATGAAACAGATGAAGACCGCGCTGATGAGGCCGTATTTGATGCCGGGAAGGGTCACCCGAAAAAAGGTGCGGAGTTTGGAAGCCCCCAGAGAATCCGATGCCTCATACAACCGGGCGTCGCTCAGTCGAAGGGCGATGGAGAGGATCAGCACCGCCTGGGGAAAGGTGAAGATCACCTCGGCGATGATGATTCCCACCGGACCGTAGAGGCCGATATCCCATCCCGGCAGGGCGCCGAAAAAGCCGCGGGTGATCAGCCCTTGGCGACCGAAGAGATAGACCAGGGCGATGCCGTTTAAAAGGGTCGGGGCGAACAGCGGCATCATGGCCGCCCCCCGAAAAAAGGCCTTGGCCGGAATCGCCGTCCGGGTCAGCCCATAGGCATACAAAAACCCCAGAACCACCGAGACCGACATGGTCACCCCCGAAACAAAGAGGCTGTTGCCCAAAGACCCGGAAAGGGCCGGGGTATTGAAATAATAGATGAAATTGGCGAGCCCCACGAAATTTCCGGCATCATCGGTGAGGCTCATGGAGAGGAGCTGAAACAGCGGCAGCACCACCGCGACAGAAAGCCAGAGGCAGACCAGGAGAATCAATCCCCGGCGGATCCACAGGTCGGTATCAAGGGTCGCGGGAATGACGTTCCGGCGGAATTGGCCCCCGGGGGTGAACAGCATCTCGGACATGCTCAAGCGGCGTAGACCCGAAGCCGGTCGGTGGGAAACCGGACCGGAACTTCCATGGCTTCCCGCACCGCCAGCCGTCGAATCTTTTCCGTGGGCACCTCCGACTCGATGCGAATGTCCCGGCCGTCTCCCACTGCCAGCCGAAATCCGACTCTGAACACCGGGCCCCGGTACTCCATCCCTTCCACCCGGCCGTTCAGGGTGTTGGGGTCGGCGCCGCCGTTGGGCCCGATCATCACATCCTCGGGCCGAATGGCGAGCACCGCCCGGGAACCTTCCCCGAGACCGGAAGCGCCGTCGTCCCCAAGAACCTGAAATCGGTGGTCCCCGACCCGGTAAACGCCACCATTGGTCTGAACCGCGTTTTCGATAAAGTTCATGGAGCCGATAAAAGAGGCCACAAACGGGGTGGCGGGCCGGTCATAGATCTCATGCGGGGTGCCGTCCTGAACCAGGAACCCGCGGTCCATCACCAGAATCCGGTCGGCCATGGTGAGGGCCTCTTCCTGGTCGTGGGTGACCATGACCGTGGTCACCCCCAGGCGGCGCTGAAGCCGCCGGATTTCGCCTCGAAGTCTGGTCCGAACCTTGGCGTCCAGGGCGGAGAGCGGTTCATCCAGCAAAAGCAGCTTCGGGGACGGGGCGATGGCCCGGGCCAGGGCCACCCGCTGCTGCTGGCCGCCCGAGAGCTGGGCCGGGAACTGTCTTCCGTATCCCTCCAGGCCCACCAGGTGAAGCAGTTCCGACACCCGTTCCTGAATATCGGACCCCTTCATTTTTCCCTTCAAGCCATAGGCGATGTTCTGCATCACATTCAGGTTGGGAAACAGGGCATAGGATTGAAACACGATCCCCACGCTTCGCCGGGACACGGGAAACTGCGACATATCCTGGTCTTCCACAAAGATCCGGCCCGCGTTCTGGGTTTCCAGGCCGGCGATCACCCGCAGGAGCGTGGTTTTACCGCACCCGCTGGGGCCGAGCACGGAGATGAACTCCCCGTACCCGGCCTGAAAGGAGACCTCCTGAAGGGCGGTGACTCCGCCGAAGTTTTTGGTGATGGACCGCACCTTCAGGTAGGCATCCCTGTTTTTCGTTTCGTGGACCATTGGATGGATTCCTCGGAATACTATTCGGGTTCACTTTTGGCGTCATAGCGATTGGACCATTCTTCCAGGATTCGCGCCCGGTTCTCGGCGGCCCACTGAAAATCATTGTCGATGAGCTGGGCTTCGGGGTCTTTGGGGAACCCCTCGGGCACCGGCATGCCCACGTCATAGGCGGTGATGGGGTAAACCTTGGCATATTCTTTCATGACCGGTTCGCTGATGGCCCAGTCGAGGAAGATTTTTGCCGATTCCTTGATGGTCGGTTTTTTCATCAGGGCGTTGGCCTCCACATCCCATCCGGAGCCTTCGGCCGGAAACACGGTCACCACCGGTTCGCCCTTCTGTTTCTGGATGAAGCCGCGGTAGCCGAAGGAGATGCCCACCGGAATTTCACCGGTGCCCGACAGTTTGCACGGCTTGGAGCCGGAATGGGTGTACCGGGCGATGTTCTTGTCCAGGGCGTCGAGGTATCGCCAGCCTTCTTCCTCCCCTTTCATCTGGAGAATGGCGGAGACGGTCAGAAAACCGGTGCCGGAAGAGGCCGGATTGGGCATGATCACCTGCCCCCGGTAGACCGGCCGGGTCAAATCGGCGAAGGAGGCGGGGGTGGGCAGGTTGAGGGCTTCGGATTCGATGGTGTTGACGCAGAAGCCGGTCATCCAGGCCTTGATCCCGACCCAGTGGGGCGAATCCCGGGTGTCTTTGAATTTGGCCCGGACCCGGTCCAGCCCCTTGGGGGCGTAGCCTTCCAGCATCCCCTTCTGATCGCAGACCAGAAGGCTGGTGGCCGCCGTCCCCCAGACCACGTCCGCCCGGGGATTGTCCTTTTCCGCCAGGAGTTTGGCGGTGACGATCCCGGTGGAATCCCGAACGATCTTGACCGTAATGTCGGGATGCTGCTTTTCGAACAGGGCCAGGTACCGGGGGATTTCATCGTCTTCCAATGCGGTGTAGACCAAAAGCTCCTCGGCCGAGCCCGGACCGGCGGTGACGAAGAGCCAGCAGACGGCGACGGAGATATACAGAAGCTGAATCAGGGGGTGGTGATGGGTTTTCATGAGCGGTCCTTTCTCTGGATGTGGGGGTGGTATTCGGTGAATCCGTTCAAATGCAGGGAGTATACCGGGGTTCGATTAGAGGAATATTAAAATCAGGTTAGAAAATGGTTAGGGGAGAGAAGAAGCATCGCCGCTGAAAATCGAACGGCCCGGGTCGAGGACCCGGGCCGTCAAAAAAGGTCCGCGCACCTCCTTGATATCCTCCTTTCTTCCTATCCGGTGTTATGGTAAGGCATCCCCTCACGAGAATCAACCCGGCCGTTCGGATCATTCGGAGCCGGAACCGAAAGGAGCGATTATGGAACCCCAAACCATCCGCCCGCTGGCGGTGTGCGTTTTTTTATATCAGAACAAAATTCTGGTTTTTGAAAGCCGGGACCCGGTCCTGAACCAACCCTTCTATCGGCCTCTCGGCGGACAGATCGAATTCGGCGAACACAGCGCCGAAACCCTGGTTCGGGAGATGGAAGAGGAGATGGGCGAACGCATTCACGCCCTTACCTTTCTCGGATGCATCGAAAACATCTTCACCTTCAAGGATGAGCCGGGCCATGAAATCGTCATGGTCTATGATGCCCGATTCGGCAACCCGGCCCTGTATGAAGCCGAGACCCTCACCGCTCACGACGGCGATGCGGAACTGAGGGTCCTGTGGAAAGACCTCGATTTTTTCAAGCGCGGAGAGGCCCCGCTCTATCCGGAGGGACTGCTGGAGTTGTTGTGGCGTTGATAAACGTAGAAAAGCGACTTCGGGGATGAATACAATCCGGGTTATTTGCTGTGCATCACCCACACGCCTTTCCACGCCTTCGGGGGGACGCGGATCAGGTCGTCGCATTTTTGCACATACGCCCTTGCCGCCGGGTCGATATCCGCAATCTCGGCAAATCGGGACCGGGCCGCGGTAAACCGGCCGGCATAAAACCGGTCCCGGGCCGCGACAAACGCCTTGAAAACCGTTTTTCGCGCTTCAAAATCCCGGGGAAACATCGGTTCAAAGACGGTCACCGCCTCGGTTTTTCCTTTCACCGCAATTCGGGCGATTTCCCTGTAGCAAAAATCTTCACCGGCCGCTTCCTGAGTGGAACCGGAGATCATGGTATAGGTCCCGAATATTTTATTGGTTCCCTCCAGCCGGGCGGCGAGATTGACCGCATCCCCGATGGCGGTATAGTCGAATTTGGTTTGGGAGCCGAAATTGCCCACGGAGGCGTCACCGGTGTTGATCCCGATGCGCATTCGAACCTCCCGGCCCAGCCGGGCGGAAAATCCGGGACGCATTCGGGCCAGACGTTCCTGACACCGCAGGGCGGCTCGAACACATCTCAGCGCGTGGCCGGGGTCTTCCAGCGGGGCGTTCCAGAAAGCGATGATGGCATCGCCCTCGTATTTGTCCACGGTGCCGCCTTCTTCGATGATGATGTCGGTCATGGCGCTCAGGTATTCGTTCAAAAAGATCGAAAGGTCTTCGGGGTCGAGCCCTTCGGAAATGGATGTGAAGCTTTCCAGGTCCGAAAAGAAGATGGAGAGGGTTCGCCGCTTTCCCCCCAACTGAAGCTGGTCCGGATCTTCCAGGATCTGTTCGATCACCGCCGGGCTTAGATACTGGCGAAAGGCGTTTTTGATAAAGCGTTTTTGACGGCCCTCCACCGCATATTTGGAGACGAAATTGAAAAAAATGACGAGGACCAGGGCCGACTCGATCACCACCAGAGGAAGCCAAAATCCGCCGGCATACGCCCCCGCCGATGCCGCTACAGGAACCAGAAGAAAGAGCAGGCCGGCCCCGGTCAAGGCGACGGGTCCGGACAGCATGGCCAGGGATGCGGCGCAAAGCAGGCTGATCAGGAGGGTGGCCGAGAGGGTAATCCACTGGGGAACCCTGTGAAGGAAATCCCCGGACAGGAGGTTGTCAAGAAAAGTGGCGTGAATCTCAACCCCGGAAAATACGCCGCCCACCGGGGTGGGCCGAAGGTCGAAAAGCCCGGGGGCCGAAAACCCCACCAG
>JBKHDE010000177.1:0-10124 GCA_046541495.1 Desulfococcaceae bacterium | reverse complement strand
TCGTAAAAATTAAATCGTTTTGCATTCAAAATGCACCCGCTTGCAAGCGGGTGCATCCCGTTTGAAGCTACCGGCTGCTCAGGGCCACCCCGTCCTCTCCGATCATGCTGACCCGCAGCCCGTCCGAGGCTGTCCGGACCCGGGGCTCCCCTTTCAGTTTTCCTTTCAGATCCAGCACCACCCGGAGTTTGTCCGAATGGGCGCCGAACCGGACCCGCTGCACATTGCCCTTGTTTACGAGTACCCGACTATCGCCGGTCCGTTGCCACCGGCCCGGCAGATCGATCACCACCCGGAAATTCCAAGTGAAGGCTGTTGGTAAAATAAGACCGCAGACACCTGTCGCCCGCCTCGGCGGAGATCGGTGCCCCCGACTCCTTGAGAAGCCCTAGCCGGGCCCACTCTTTGATCCGTTCATCCCGCTCGGCGGCAGCCTCCATGCGACTTTCACAGCCGGTCCCCATCGTCAGTGCCCAACAGATCAAAATCGCCCATACCTTCCACCTGGATCCATGTTTCATTTGGCAAATCCTCCTGTCGTTTTTGTGTGTTCAGCATTCCATCTTTTTAGCTTCAATTTCCCGGTACAACCGACTGGTTTATGCGTTGCACTACCGGATTAAAAAAAGACCCTTTCACACAAAACAATCAAGATCCGTGCCAAATAATGGCGGGCACGAGTACAGAAGGGTTTTGTTTATTGTTCGGAGCAGTTCAGCACTTCCCGAACCTTTGCCGCCAAGTCCTTGACGGCAAAGGGCTTCTGGATGAAGTGGACGCCCGTATCGAGAACCCCCCGGTGAGCGATGACATTGTCGGTGTACCCGGACATGAAGAGCACCCTGAGATTCGAACACCGGGGGCCAATCCGTTCGAAGAGTTCCTTTCCGTTCATGTCGGGCATGACGACATCGGTGAGAAGCAGATGAATCGAGTGGGAGCAGCCGTCTACAAGCTTGATGGCGGCTTGCCCGCTGTCGGCCACCCGCACGGTATAGCCGTATCGCTCCAGGATGCTCCGGGATAATGCCCTCACGCCGTCGTCATCCTCCACCAGCAGAATGGTTTCGGTCCCGGACTGATCGGCGGTGATTTCGGGAATCACCGCCTCGGCAGATTCGGTCGTCTCGGAGACCGGCAGATACACCTTGATGACGGTCCCCTGCCCGAGTTCACTGTAGACCCAGATATTGCCCCCGTGCTGCTTGACGATGCCGTACACCGTCGCCAATCCCAGGCCGGTGCCCTTGTCTTTGGCTTTGGTGGTGAAAAACGGCTCGAACAGACGCTCCCGGGTGTCGGCATCCATGCCCCGGCCGGTATCGCTGATGCTCAGCAGCACATAGTCGCCCGGTGTGACCCCTTGATGGGCCGCTGCGTAATCCGCATCCAGTTCAGCCGCCGCCGTTTCGATGGTCAGGGCCCCGCCTTCCTCCATGGCGTCCTGGGCGTTCACCGCCAGATTCATGATCACCTGCTCCAGCTGACCGACATCCCCTTCGATCTGCGGAAGATCTGGGGCCGGATCGATGATGAAGGCGATATCCTCCCGAAGGGTGCGCCGAAGCAGTTTTTCAAACCGCGCCAGCACCGAATTCAGGTTGATGGGCTTGAACTCCAGCGGCTGCTTCCGGCTGAAGGCCAGAAGCTGGCGCACCAGATCCCGGGCCCGCATGCAGGCCAGGACGATCTCCTCGGCGGAAGCCCTTCGGGCGTCCCCCTCGTTGAAATCCTCCAGCAGCATTTCGCTGTAACCGAGAATGGGAACCAGGAGATTATTGAGATCGTGGGCCACTCCGCCGGCCAGACGGCCCACCGATTCCAATTTTTGGGCTTGGTGGAACTGGGCCTCCAGTTCGGCCTTCTCCTCCCGAATTTTAACATGTTCGGTGATATCCTGGGTGGTGCCGAACACCTGGATCACCCGGCCGTCGGGATCTTGAACGACCTTGCCGAGGGTTTGAAGGTGCTTGATTCCCTGGTCGGGCACCCTGATGCAATAAGTCAGTTCGTAGTCCTCCCCCTTTTCCAACGCACTAGACAGAGCGCCTGCGCATAATTTATAATCCTGTGGATGCAGCACCGCATAATGGTCTCGGAGCGATAATGGCCCCGCTTCCGGATCCCGTCCGAAAATGGGATACATTTCCTGAGACCAGGTGATCGTTTCGGTTTGCGGATCAAAGGACCAATTCCCAAGCCGGGCTATCCGCTGCGCCAATTCCAATTCCTCGGTCCGCCGATGAAGGGCCTCCTCCATCTGTTTGCGCCGGGTCACATCCCGGGCGATCCCGACATAACCGATCACCTCGCCGGCATCATTTCGCAGAGGCGACCCTTTGGAGGTATGCCAGTGCCAGGTACCGTCCGGATTTCGAACCCGATACTCCACGCTGCTTTGCCTCTCTCCGGACTGAAGGACCTCTGCCAGGAAACCCCGGCACAGGTGGATGTCCTCGGGATGAACATAGAGCTCAAACGACCGGCCCACGGCCGCCTCGGGCGGTTCGCCGAAGGCCTCCGCCCAATTGGGCGACACATAGGTGAAGATTCCCTCCGGACTCAAGGCATAGACGAGGTCATTGGCGTTTTCCACAAAAGAGCGGAACCGGTGTTCGCTTTCCCGCAGCGCCTCTCGATCATGGTACTCCCGGGTGACATCCCGAAAGACCATCACCGTGCCGACCAGCCGGCCGTCGGCCTCGTAGATCGGGGCCGCGCTGTCGGCGATCTGGTATTCGGCGCCGTCCTTGGCGATGAGGCAGGTATGATTGGCCAGACCGACCACCGTTCCCTCCCGCAGGACCCGGTCCACCGGATTTTCCGCGGGCTCCCGGGTCCGGGCATGGACGATTCGAAAGACCGATTCCACCGGCCGCCCCAATGCCTCCGCCACGGACCAGCCGGTGAGGGAACCGGCCACCGGGTTCATACGCACGATCCGGCCCCGTCCATCGGTGGCGATTACGCCGTCGCCGATGGCATCCAGCGTGATCGCCAGCTCATGACGGCTTTGAAGCAGTTCCCGGTGGCTGCGTATGGCGGTCATCCCCGACGCGCAAATGATGCCGACAATCAGGCTTTCGACCAACCACGGCTGATCCCGCCATCCTGCGAGAATCATCGGTAGGACCGGCACATCCCGAAGCAGGGCCAGCAATCCCCAGAGTACCGGGGTATTGAAGAGCTGATAACAGGCCAATACAAGCAGAAACCAGCCGGCGGCAAACCACCATATGTTTCGGAAACGGGAAAGAAGATGCTGATGGGAAAAGCGAACCAATGCCAGGCAAGGAACAGCATAAACCTGTCGGTTTTTCCATACCCTCCCCCCAACTGCTTGACCGTGCCTACTGTTTATAGATTTATTCCCATCAGGTACCATGGCGGAGTCCTCTTGGGACGTTGAACGGGATCAGGAAGGGGTCGCGTCGGACACGAAGGTTTTCATATCCCGCACCAGCAGGGCGACCCGGTTTTCCAGATCCGCCATCAGAGCGGTGGCCGTCTCAAGATCTCCCGCCCGGGCCGACCGTTCGATTTCAAACGCGGTTTCCCGAAGCGCTTCGCCACCCAGATTGGCGGCGGCGCCGCAAATGGTATGGGCCTGACGTTCGGCCCGGGAAAGGGCGCCGGTCTTCAGAGAGGCCCGCAGGCGGGTCACATCCTCGGGAATCTGCGTCAAAAACGCCGAAATGATCTCACAGGCCAGGTCGGTGTCCCCCGAAAGCCGCCGAAGCATGCCTGTGATGTCGAAAACCGGTGTGGATGCGGTCTGGGGCGGGTCGGCTGCGGGCTGCCGGGACGGATCGGATGGATTTTCCGCCGGTGCCTCGGTGTTGCCCCCGGGCAGCCACGTATCCAGCACCGCCGCCAGTGCCGCCCGGCAGACCGGTTTGGCGATGTAGTCGTTCATGCCCGCCGTCAGGCATTTTTCCCGATCCCCGGTCATGGCGTGGGCGGTCATTGCGATGACCGGAATGTCGGCATCGAGAACCCCCGATGCCGGATCGCGGATTCTGCCCACCGCCGTCAGTCCGTCCATTTCGGGCATTTGGACATCCATCAGCACCAGATCGTAGGGGATGGTTTCCAGGGCTTTCAACGCCTCAAAACCGTCCGCCGCCACATCCGCCGTCAATCCCATGTTTTTGAGCATGGCCACCGCCACCTGCTGGTTGGTGAGGTTGTCTTCCACTACCAGAACGCGCCCTTTTCGGGTCCGCATGTCGCGCACCGAATGCCGGGTCACCAAAGGACCGGGATGGGTGCCGCCGTTGAGCACCGCAGCCAGGCAGTCGAACAGGTCCGACCGGCGCACCGGTTTGTTGAGATAGGCATCAAACCCGATCCGGGCCATGCGGTCGGCATCCCCCCGCTGCCCCTGAGAGGTCATCAGCACCAGCCGAAGCCCCCTGAGGGTCTCGTCGGCTCGCACCGCCCGGCCCAGGGCCGCCCCGTCCATGCCGGGCATCTGCATGTCCACGATGGCGGCTCGAAAGGGATCCCCCGCATCCCGGGCGCCATATAAAACCCGCAACGCAAGCGGCGCATCGGGCGCCGCTTCGGGCCGGGCCCCCCAAGCGGCAAACTGAGCGGTCAAATAGTCCCGGTTGACGGCGTTGTCGTCCACCACCAGAACCCGAACCCCGTGAATATCCACCGGCGGATAGGGGGCCGGCGCCGGTTCTGCGGGCATGCCCAATCGCACCGTAAACCGAAAGGTCGACCCCTTTTCGGGTTCGCTCTCCACACTGATGTCGCCGCCCATCATCTCGATCAGCCGCTTGGATATGGCCAGCCCCAGCCCGGTGCCCCCGAACCGCCGGGTGGTGGAGGCATCGGCCTGGGTGAACAGGTCGAACAACTCCGCCTGCCGTTCCGGCGGAATTCCGATGCCGGTGTCGCGAACCGCAAAGGAGAGCACCGCCTCCTTTGGGCTTTCGGAAACCGTACGGACCCGAACCACCACTTCCCCTGAATCGGTGAATTTGATCGCATTTCCCGCCAGGTTGAGCAGCACCTGCCGAAGCCGGCCCGGATCTCCCTGAAGCCGGGCCGGCACCCGGGGATCCACGGCACAGATGAATTCGAGGTCCTTTTCCTCGGCCCGTATCGCCAGCATGCCCGCGAAATCGTCCATGAGGCTGTGAAGATCGAAGTCGATCACCTCCAGATCCAGCTTGTCGGCTTCGATTTTTGAAAAATCGAGGATGTCGTTGATCAGGGCCAGCAGGGATTCCCCGCTGGATCGCACCGTCTCGGCATACCGGCGCTGTTCTTCCGTCAGATCGGTATCGAGAAGCAGCCCGGTCATGCCGATGACCCCGTTCATGGGGGTCCGGATTTCATGGCTCATATTGGCCAGAAACCGGCTTTTGGCCTGGTTGGCCGCCTGGGCCTGAACCGCCATGCGGTTGGCGAAGGCGGTCTGCTCCTCCAAACGCCGGTTGAGGGCCTCGGCTTCTTTCTTGGCCCGGCGGAGGCCGTCTTCGGCCTGTTTGCGTTCGGTGATGTCGACGGAGATATTGCCGGAGCCCAGAAGCGCGCCGTTCTTGTCGTAAATGGGGAATTTTTTGGTCAGCACATGCCGAATCGTTCCGTCCGCCTGCTTCACCGGCTCCTCCCGAATCAGAAAACGGCCGGACGGCAGGGACTGAGCCTCTCGTTCATCCGCCATATAGGTCCGGACCGGTTCGGTCTCGTCCGACACCCCGAAAATCCCGGCGTCGGTTTTGCCGATCATGGTATCGACGGAGTCATGGCCCGCGGCCCTGGCAAAAGCCATATTGGTGGCGACCACCCGCAGGTCCCGATCCTTGACCACGATGATATCGCCGCTGTTTTCCACCACCGAGGCCAGGGCGTCGAGCCGGCGCCGGGTCTCGTGGATCTCGGTGATGTCGATAAACACGGTGAAAATGGCCGCCTCCCCGTCGAACTCGATCCGCCCGGCCGACACCAGCACCTGTTTTTCTTCCCGGGCCCGGTTGCGCACCCGGACCTCCAAATTATTGATCGATCCGTTCTCAAGGATCGCCGCGACGAAATGGCGGCGTTCCTCGGGGTTGCACCAGAAGTCGGTATACGAGCGGCCCACCGCCTGCTCCTTGGGCAGCCCGAAGAAACCTGCCGCACTCTCGTTGGCGAACAGGACCCGGCCGTCGGTCAGGGTCGTCACCAACACCGAAAACAGAGGGGATTCCACCAGAAGCCGGTATTGCCGCTCACTCTCCCGAAGGTCGTCTTCGGCCTGCTTCCGTCGGGTGATGTCCAGGGTCGTGCCCACGATCCGAACCGGATCACCGTTTTCGTCACAGATGCGTCTGCCGTAAGAATGCATCCAGCGGTGGCGGCCGTCCGGATGCACCACCCGGTAGGTGTTGTCGAAATCGGACCCGTTTTCCACCGTCCGCCGAAAAACGGCCATCCCCCGATCCCGGTCTTCGGGGTGGACGCAGCGCTGAACATCCTCGATGGCGCCGCCGAAATCGTCGGCGGAGATACCGAACAGGGCCGCATGTTCGCCTTCCCAGGTGACCCGTCCGGTGGCGATCTCCCAGTCCCAGATCCCCATTCCCGCGGCTTGCAGGGCCAGGTCCAACTGCTGCTGTCGCTCTCTCAGGGCGGCCTCGGTTTTCATTCGCGCCAGATACCCGCCGAGCATTTCGGCGGCGGTTCGAAGCAGCCGAATGTCGTCCTCGTGCCAGGTCCGGGCGGACCGGGTATCGTCGAATCCGATGAACCCGAGCCATTTCCCGGAGGCGAACAGGGGCAGCACCAGAATGGAGAGAATCCCCCGGGGTTCCAGCACCGACCGTTCCGACTCCGGAAAATCCCGAATGAGTCCCTGAACGGCATCCCCTTTGGACAGCACCTCCCGCCAGCGGGAAAAGCCGTCCTGATAGGCCAGTCGCTGCAGCTCCGGCGCATCGATCCGGGGGATCGCCTCCGGCCCGCACACCTCGCAGGTCTGCCCCATGCACAGCCCCGGGCCGGGGTCGCGGATATTTTCAAAAATGTAGACCCGGTCCACATCCGGGGCCGCCCTCAGGTGGGCGAGAAACTCGTTAATCAGCGTGCGGAAGGAACCCTCCCGCAGCAGGCAGGTGGACGCCCGGGCCAGCATTTTTTCATACCGCAGGCGCTTGCCCAGGGTTTCCTTGGCCCCCGCCTCATCTTCATAGCCGGTATCTTCGAAGTCAGGGGATGAACTCATGAGATATCCTCCAAACCCGCTCACGTGTCGGAACCCGCAAGCTTCGGATTGTCCCTTCGATTTCTTTTGGCACCGATGATGCAACACCAAAATGATGCAAATTATTTGCCCGAACATCCCTTGATTAGGATAGAAATTGTGAGATAGCAAGAGATATTCTCGGTTGTGAAGTGGGCCGAAACCGTTTATCTTATGAAAGCACATCCTGAAAACCCCGACCTTTCCGGAGGAATTCGCCATGCCCGACCCGACCCGAAGCACCTATTGGAAAACCGTGATCGACACCATGGCCGACGGCCTCATGATCGTCGATCGTAAGGGGGTGATCCTCTCGGTCAATGCCGCCATGGAAACCCTGACCGGATATCCGGCCGAGAAACTCATCGGTCGAAGCTGCCAGGTGCTCGGCTGCGGCAACCTGTGCCGCGGCACGAACTGAAATTGAAAAAGTATGATGTTCGGATGGATCGGAAGGTGAGTGGGTAATCAATAGGCCGATTGAAAGTTTTCAAGAAAATTTGAGGGCGTCATTACAACTTGGCCCGCACAAAGCGCTTCGGGAAAATGTCGGCTATTGCCCGTGATGAGTACATCGGCATCCGCCGCCACAGCGGCTTCCAAAAAGGGAATGTCGTTTTCGTCGGGAAGTTTGAATGTTTTCGCCAATGCAGGCGCACGGATTCCCGTTAATCGGATCACAGACAGCGTCGTCTGAACTCGGAATGGGTCCAGCTGAAGTTTCGGCCTTGTCAGAACCTCTTGGTATTCGTATATAATCGGTTCGTTGATGATGATTTCGAGGTTTCCTTGCAAGATGAGGCGCAGGATTTTGGCTGGTTTACTTAAAGGCTTCAAAAATGCGGAGACCAGGACGTTGGTATCCAGTACAACTCTCATGAGCGTTTTTCTTTTCTGACTGCATCAATTTCCGCCTGAATCTCTTTTGGGCTTAATAAGTGGGTACCTTTTTCAACCGATTCCTTATGAATCAGGTCCAAAGCTCTTAACGCACGAGCCCTTCTGATCGCTTCTATCTCCTGTTCGAAGGTAGTTTCATCAACGCCGGTCAATATGGCGATCGGACGACCGTTAATCGTAATGACGATTTCCGGATCGATATCCGTCGTCTGCCGAATTTCCTTTGGAATTAAGCCCAATTCTTCCGCGGATATAAATTTCATAAGCGCCTCCATTGGTTATTTGATACTCAATGATAACGCCAGAAAGAATGGGAGTCAACGAGGAGTTAAGGCATGGGTTGGCTACCCATTCCTTCAATTCCTTTTGGCACCAATGATGCAGACTATTAACAGAATACCCACTGATTAAGATGGAAATTTTGAGATAGCAAGAGATACTCTCGGTTGTACAACAAGGCGAAACGGTTTATTTTAACAATGAAGCATCCCGAAAACCCCGACCTTTCCGGAGGAATTCGCCATGCCCGACCCGACCCGAAGCACCTATTGGAAAACCGTGATCGACACCATGGCCGACGGCCTCATGATCGTCGATCGTAAGGGGGTGATCCTCTCGGTCAATGCCGCCATGGAAACCCTGACCGGATATCCGGCCGAGAAACTCATCGGTCGAAGCTGCCAGGTGCTCGGCTGCGACTCCTGTTCCGAGGCACGAACCGGTGAAGACGGCCACTTCTGTTCCCTCTTTCGGGACGGAACCATTCGGCGGTGCCGATGCACCTTGAAGCAAAAAGACGGCAAACCGCTGTACGTGATGAAAAATGCGTCGATCCTGCGGAATGCGGCGGGAGAGATTATCGGAGGGGTGGAAAATTTTTCGGATCTGCGGGAGACCGTGGCCCGGGAGACCCTCATCACGAACCTTCGCCAGGAGTTGAACGGACGGGGCGGATTTCACGGCCTCATCGGGGGTTCACGGGCCATGCAAGATATCTGCGGCCTGATTGCCAGCGCAGCCCAGTCCGAAGCACCGGTGATTCTTTATGGAGAAAGCGGCACCGGCAAGGAACTGGCGGCCCAGGCCATCCACGATTTGAGCCCGCGGGCCGAAAACCCCTATGTCAAAGTCAACTGCGCGGCCCTGAACGAATCGCTGCTGGAGAGCGAACTCTTCGGCCATGTCAAAGGCGCTTTCACCGGCGCAGACCGAAACCGGGTCGGCCGGTTCGAGGCGGCCCATCGCGGTGATCTTTTTTTGGATGAAATCGGAGAAATCCCCGCTTCAATTCAAATCAAGCTCCTTCGGGTGCTGCAGGAAAAGGAGATCGAGCGGGTGGGGGATAATCAGGTCATCGCCGTCGACGTCCGGATCATCTCCGCCACCAACAAGGACCTGCGAACCATGATCGGGGAGGGCGCCTTTCGGGAGGACCTCTTCTACCGGATCGGGGTCATTCCCATTCGGCTGCCCCCTCTCAGAGAACGCCGAGAGGACATTCCCCGGCTGGTCAACACCTTTATCCACCGGATTCGCCTCAAAACCGAAAAACCGATCTCCGGCATGAGCGACGAGTCCTTGGCACGGCTCTATGCCTACGAATGGCCGGGCAATGTCCGGGAGTTGATCAATACCATCGAATACGCCTTTGTGGTGTGCCGAGGCGGGATTATCGAGCCGTTCCATCTGCCGCCCAACATATGCGCGGCAGACGGCAAAAAATCCCCGGCAGCGCCTGCGGAACCGGGTCTTCAAGACAGCAAGCGCTTCAACAGCCTCGAGGGCGCCAAACAACGTCTTATAGACGCTTTGGATCAGGCTGAAGGGAACAAATCCGAAGCGGCACGGCTATTGGGGATCAGCCGGGTGTATTTGTACAAGCAGTTGAAGAAATATGGTGTTCGCGTGGATCGGAAAGTGAGGGGATAGCTATGGGTTGAGTGATGTGCCCCCTTTCCGAATCCGCACCCGAAAACAATCCCCCTCC
>JBKHDE010000176.1:0-10128 GCA_046541495.1 Desulfococcaceae bacterium | reverse complement strand
GGGATGGCCGAAACGGTGATGCCGGCCTGAATATGGAACCGGGCGGAGTGAGGGGCGACGAGGTCTCGCACCTTGCCCCCATGCATAAGGGAGGAAACGGATGATCAGTGTCAAGGATGCCAAAGGAACCCGGTACGACGCCGCCAAGCACTCCGGGGTATACGGGCTCAAGAAAATCACCGAGGCCGAATCGAAGCGGACCACCGTCTGCTATTCCTATTTTCAGCCGGACGGCGGCGCGGAGATGTCCTCCTCGGACAAGGAACGGGTCTACTATGTGGTCAAAGGATCGATCACCGTCAACGGCCCGAACGAGTCCCATGTGCTGAATACCGGTGATCTCATCTACATCGCTCCGGGCGAAGACCGGGATATGGTGATCAACGACGGCAAACCCGCCGAGGTGCTGGTGTTCATCGTCACGCCCTGATCGGTCCATCAGTCGGGTTTGCCGACTGCCTGATGTGGGGATGATTTAAAATTGAATCGGATCATCTTTTGAACCGGAGATGATCGGACGATAATGTGGACAAGAGGGGGAGTACCGATGAAAGACATATTCAAACTGAACGGGAAAATCGCTGTGGTCACCGGCGGCGCCGGCGGCATCGGAGAGGCCCTGGCACTCGGCCTCGCCTACCACGGAGCCACCGTGGTGGTGGCGAGCCGCAACCGGGAAGCCATCGAGGCGGTGGCACAGAAGATCACGAAAGAGACCGGGAGTGAGGCGGTGGCCATTCCGGTGGATGTGACCGACGAACAGAGCACCGCCGATCTGATGAATCGGGTCAAGGAGAAGTACGGCCGGATCGACATTCTGGTCAACGCCATGGGCATGAACATCAAACATGACGCATTCGAGTACCCGATGGAGGACTGGGAGAAGCTCTTCAACGTCAACGTCAAAGGCACCATGATCGCCTGCAAGGCGGCCGGCCGCATCATGCGGGAACAGAAGAGTGGGGCCATTGTCAATCTCTCCTCGGTCCGGGGGATTCGGGGATACACCGGCGGAAACACCGGCTACTGCGCCACCAAGGGAGCGGTGGAACTCATCACCCGGGCTCTGGCGCTGGAGTGGGCCCCCCACGGAATTCGCGTCAACGCACTGGGACCGGCCCTGGTAATCACCCCCGGCACCAGACATATCGCGGAAAACCCGGAGCTGGCCAAAAAATACGCCTCGGCCGTTCCCATGGGACGGATCGGGATGCCGGAAGACATGGTGGGGGCGGTGGTTTTTCTGGCTTCCGAGGCCGCAGGATTCGTTTCCGGTCAGACCATTTATGTCGACGGCGGCTTGACCGCGGCATAGGTGGGCGTTCGGCTGCGACAGCGGACCGCCGTTATTCAAAATTTTTCTGAAAAGAGGTGACCATGACCATGACAACAGATCCTTATTCCGGGCTTCAATTGGTGGAACTGAGCCATGAATGGGGCCACGGTGTGCCCTCCTATCCCGGGCAGGAGGATGTGAAGATGTTCCGGGGGGTCAAGCACGCCCAGCACGGCGTACTGGCATGGAAGATCAACACCGTCATGCAGACCGGAACCCACATGAATGCGCCGCTGCATCTGGTTCAGAAGGCGGCGGATCTGGCCGAGATTCCCGTCGACCGGTTCTTCGGCAACGGGGTGGTGTTGAATATCCCCAAAAACAGCTATGACGTCATCACCAAAGCGGATCTGGAATCGGCCTCTCCCGGGGTAAACCGGGGAGATGTGGTGGTGATCGTCACGGGGTGGCACCAAAAATACTCCGACTCTCTCGAATACTTCGGCGAATCCCCGGGCCTGACCAAAGAAGCCGCCCAATGGCTGGTGGAGAAGGAATGCCGAATGGTCGGGGTCGATACCCCCCAGGTGGACCATCCCCTGGCGACTTCCCTCGGGCCGCATCGGGGCGGACCGCTGATGAACCGGTTGGTGGAATCCTATACGGCGGCGACCGGGCTGGATCCCGAGAAGGAGCATCCCGAATGGAACGTCGCGCACAAGACCCTGTTGGCCGCCGGCATTCCCACCATCGAGCAGGTCGGCGGGGATGTGGCCGTCCTGGCCGGCAGACGCGCGACTTTTGCCGCCACGCCGTGGAAGTTCAAATACGGCGATGCCTGTCCGGTGCGGTTTGTCGCTATGATCGATCCCACCGGGAAATGCCGAATCGATTCGGGCAGGGAATAATTTATTTAAAGAAGCGGGGAATTATTATGAGTCTCGAGATATACAACCTAAGTCATCCGTTTCACCAGCATATGCCCGAGTGGCCGTCCAGCCCCGGGGTGAATGTCACCGTCAATAAATTTCACGCCAAGGACGGGGTCTATCAGGTGAACTGGGAAGGGATCATGCACCGGTGTACCCATATGGATGCGCCCATCCATGTGACCGAAAACACCCCCGGGATCAGCGATTACCCGCTGTGGCGGCTGTGCGGCACCGGCGTCGCCGTGTCCGTTCCCAAGGGGAAATGGGGGGTCATCTCGGTGGAGGACCTGGAAAACGCCACCCCTGCCATTCAGGAAGGCGATATCGTGATGTTCAACACCGGTTTCCATCATAAATGGGCCGACAGCGACGAGTATTTCGCTTACGGATGCGGCATGTCCGGGGCAGGGGCCCAGTGGCTGGTGGATAAAAAGGTGAAATGCGTCGGGTATGGATGCCAGGCCAACGACCATCCCATCGCCACCAAACTGGTGGACCACGGCCTGGGGCCGTCCCAGCCCCACCTGATCGAAGAGTACAAGGAGGCCACCGGCCGTGATCCCAAAGAAGATTTCCCGGACTGGGAACCGGCCCATAAGATCCTGATGGTTCAGGGCGGCATTCCCGGGATCGAGAATATCGGCGGGGATCTCGACAAGGTGACCGGCAAGCGGTGCTTCTTCATGGCCTTCCCATGGCGCTGGGTCAAAGGGGACGGCTGCATTGTGCGCGTTCTGGCGATTGTGGATCCGGATCAGACCTTTCGGTTTGAATCCGGGAAATAGCGTCAATAATTCCAGGACTTGGATGTAAGGAGATCATCATGATCATAGATGACATCCTGGCAAAAGCCAGGGCGGAAAACAGGACCATCCTGACGGAAATCGAGGCCAAACAGATCCTGAACGAGGCGGGTATTCCCTGCACCGATACCCGCCTCGCCGTCGACAAGGACCAGGCGGTGAAACTGAGCGAAGCGATCGGATATCCCACGGTGCTCAAGGTGTCTTCCGTGGACATCACCCACAAAAGCGACGCCGGTGGGGTCAAGGTCCATCTTAAGGACAGGGCCGAGGTGGAGAACGCCTTTGACGAAATCATGGCCTCCTGCAGGGCGGCCTATCCCGAAGCCGACATCGAAGGGGTCGCGGTGCAGGGCATGGCCAAACCCGGCACCGAGGTCATCATGGGAATGATCAAGGATCCCAGCTTCGGTCCGGTGGTGATGTTCGGCCTCGGCGGGGTATTGGTGGAGGTGCTCAAAGACGTGGCATTCCGGATCGTGCCCATCGAGAAAATCGATGCGGAAGAGATGATCCAGGAGATTCAGGGCAGGAAACTGCTGGAAGGCTACCGCGGACAGGAACCGGCGGACATTCCTTTTCTGGCGGATATGCTGGTCAAACTCTCCGATTTCGTGGATCGGACCCCCGGGATCGAAGAGATCGACATGAATCCGGTGTTTGCCTACCAAGAGGGCGCGGCGGTGGTCGACGCGCGGATCATTCTCTCCGCCCGGGCATAGAGCACTGAATCAATCGGACAAACCACAATATTGAACCCGAAAGAAGCGACCTAAAGGATGGTGCGATCATGATGGATTGTTTTTTCAAACCCAAATCCGTTGCGGTTATCGGGGCCAGCGGAACGCCCGGCAAACTCGGGTATGTCATCGTCAAAAATATCGCCGACAGCGATTTCGGCGGAGCGGTGTATCCGGTCAATCCGAAATCGGACGAGATTCTGGGATATAAAGTATACCGGTCCGTTACCGACATTCCCGGTGATGTGGACCTGGCGGTCACGGTGCTTCCGACCCCGAAGCTGACCGTAGCCACGGTGGAAGAATGCGCCCAAAAAGGGGTCAAAGCGGTCATTATCGAGTCGGCCGGATTTGCGGAGATGGGCGGCGAAGGCAAGGTATTTCAGGAGCGGATCGTCGACATCGCCCAAAAAAGCGGCCTCCGGATTATGGGGCCGAACTGCTCCGGAATCGTTTCCCGGGACATCGTCACATCCATTTATCCCATGACCAAAAAAGTTCCCCGGGGAAACGTGGTGCTGATCGGCCAGTCCGGTTTGCTGGCCGCCGGAATGGCATCGGATATCGTGGAAAATGAAAGCCTGGACATCAGCAAGGTCTGCTCCATCGGAAACAAATGCGACGTCAATGAAAATGACCTGCTGGAATACTTCGGCAATGAGGATGACGTTGATGTTATCTCCATGTATTTGGAAACGGTGACCGACGGCAAAAACCTGACCCGAATCGCCAAAACGGTTGCCGCGAAAAAGCCGGTGATTTTTCTCAGCGGAGGACGCACCGAAGCCGGCGCCAGAGCCGCCATGAGCCACACCGGCAGCATCGCCAGCAACGCCAAGATCGTGGAGGCGGCGGCCAGGCAGACCGGCATGATCATGGCCGATGATTTTGCCGAATTGAAGGATTTCGCCAAGGTCTTTTCCACACAGCCGCTTCCCAAGGGAAATCGCATCGCCGTGATCACCCTGGCCGGAAGCGTCGGGGTGGTGGTCTCCGATTTGTGTGCGAAATACGGCCTGGAACTGCCCAATCTGACGCCGGAAACCACCGAGAAACTGAAGGACAAGTTCGACACCCCGGTGGGAAATCCGGTGGACCTCTATTTCTCCGTCACCAAAATCGGATTTACCAAGACCCTGGAAACCACCTTTCCGGATGCCTTCAGGGATCCCAATATCGATGCGGCGGTCGTGATTCTGGCCGGCTTCGAGTACACCCAGGAAGCGGTTCAGAAGAAAATCATTCAGAAGATCGTCCAGGAGGTGGGCAAACCGGTGGTGGTCTGCATGATCGTCGGATACAACAAGTATAAAAACGTGATCATGGATGAATTGGGAAAAGACCTCCCGGTCTTTCCTTCATTGATCTCCGGTGTCAAAGCCCTGAGCAAACTGTGCGAATACGGTATTCGCCGTCATAAACGATCAGCCTGAGGGAGGCGCACGCATATGGCCTACGAAAACATTATTCTTGAAAAAGAAGAGAGTATCGCGATCATCACCTTCAACCGCCCCGAGGCGATGAATGCCCTGAACAACCAGACCCGGGCCGAGTTCCGCGAGGCGATTGCCGATGTGGCCGCCGACGACGCTGTGAAGGTACTGATTCTCACCGGCAGCGGCAAGGCATTCGTGGCCGGCAGTGATATTAAAGAATTCAACAAAACCACCCCCTATGCGGCCCACAACATCATCCGCCTGGGAGAAATGGTGGAAAAGCTGGAGAAACCGGTCATCGCGGCGGTCAACGGCTTCTGCCTGGGCGGCGGATGCGAAATCGCCATGGGGTGCGACATCATCATCGCGTCCGAAAAAGCCAAGTTCGGTCAGACCGAAATCAACATCGGCATCATTCCGGGCGGGGGCGGCACCCAGCGGCTGCCGAGGCTTATCGGCGCCTGCCGGGCCAAAGAGCTGATCTTCACCGGCGACATCATCCGCGCCGAAGAGGCCGACCGTCTCGGCCTGGTCAACCGCGTGGTGCCGATGGATGAGTTGATGGACACCGCCAAGGGAATCGCAAAAAAGATCGCTACGAAAAGCGCCGCCGCCCTCAAGCTGGCCAAGACCGCCATCAACCGCGGCATGCAGACCAACCTCGAAAGCGGTCTGAGATATGAGTATGAACTCTACAGCCTGTCCCTGAGCCTGGAAGACAAGGCGGAAGGGGTCAGTGCGTTTCTGGAAAAAAGGGCGCCGAAGTTTGTCGGCCGCTAAGCGCATCCAACATCAATTTCAAACAAAATTTGAGGAATCAGACGATGGAAAACATGGCCAATACAGTGGCGCGAATCCCGAATCTGGTGGACTGGTCCACCGGCGAGGCCCGACTGATGAGCGCCAAATGTCATTCTTGCGGAACCTATTTCTTTCCCAAAGAACATTATCAGCATCGCCCCGGGTGCGCCCGGGAGAAAATAGAAGATGTCCTGCTTCCGAAAAAAGGAAAGCTGGCGAGCTATACCATTCAGTATTATCCCTGCCCGCCGCCCTTTAAAACGGAGAAGAAGATTACCCCTTACGGGATCGGTCTGGTGGAGTTTACGGATGAAAACATTCAGGTGACCGGAATCATCACCGATACCGATCTGAAATCCCTGAAAATCGGCATGGAGATGGAGACCACCACCCTTCCGCTGTATACCAATGAGGAGAAGCAGGAAGTGGTGACCTGGGCCTTTCGCGCCGTTCAATAACCGATGTTGAGACAATCATAGGAAGGGATCACTACCATGAGAGATGTATATATTATCGGAACCGGAATACACCCCTGGATGGGGTTCTCCGAGCAGGTATTCGCAGATTTCGCGGCGGTGGCAGTCGACGGCGCCCTGAAAGACGCCGGGGTCGAATGGCAGAAGATTCAGGCCATCATGGCGGGCATTTTCATTTACGGCGGCAACGCCGGCCATCTGTCCGGCCAATACCTGGAAAGCATTTTCGGCGAAACCGGTGTGCCGGTGGTCAACGTCTATAATGCCTGCGCCACCGGGTCCGCCGCCATTCGCATGGCCTTCAACAGTGTCGCCGCCGGCGAAACCGATACCGCTCTGGCTTTCGGGGCCGACGTGTCGCCCAAAGGGTTTCTGACCGCCAAATCGGACAACGCGGTTCAGGACCGGGACGTGATTCGATGGAAAATGGGCGGAATGCCCAACCCGATCTACTGGGCCCTGGAATGCCGAAAACGGATGGAGAAATACGACACCACCGAAGAGGATCTGGCACTCGTGAAGGTCCTGATGAGCGAATACGGCTCCAAGAATCCCGACGCCCGTTTCAAAAAGACGTACAGCCTGGAAGACGTCATGAATTCGGTCTACGTCTGTGATCCGCTGAGGCTGTTTGAGATCTGCCCGGTGAGTACCGGCGCCGCGGCCCTGATCATTACCGCCGATCCGGAACTGATCCGCAAGGCCGACAAACCGGTGAAGATCAACGCCACCACCATGGGCAGCGCCATTTACGGGGACCCGACCATCCGCATTTCCGCCCTGTCCTGCCCGGCCACGCCGGAAGCTCCCATGCTGAGCGAGAGCTACTCGGCATCCCGGCAGGCCTATGAAAAATCGGGCATCGGTCCCGAGGATATCGATGTGCTGGAACTGCCGGACAACAGCTCCTGGCATTACCTGGTGTATCTGGAAACCTGCGGGTTCTGCAAAGAGGGCGAAGCCGACAGAATGCTTCGGGACGGGGAAACCAGGATCGGCGGCAAACTCCCGGTCAACCCGAGCGGCGGGTTTTCATCCCACGGCGAGGCGCTTTCCGCTCAGGCCATCTGGCAGGTCATCGAGTGCGCCAATCAGCTCCGGGGCAGGGGCGGCGAGCGCCAGGTGGAAGGGGCCAAGGTGGCCATGGCCCAGACTTATGGGTTGATGGGCAACAGTGGGACGACCATTATGAGCATTTAGGTGAATCTTGCCCTTCCAGGAACTGTATTTCCAGTCATTAATCGCCCAGTTTGCGCATGCAATTCTCCCAGTTTGCGCATGCAATTCTATCGATCCGTCTATTCACGGTAATCTCTCTTCGAAACCGAATTCTGATGTTCAAAATAGCTGTCCTGCTGCTTTCAGACGCCCGCCATGGCGGGCGCCTTTTTGCTCGAAGAGTGCGGTAAAAGGATTTAGTGAAATCATCAGATGATAATCCGGTGCGATGCACAAATTCTATGAAAAAAGGATTGACAATTTCACCAATCCCTATTAAATGAACACCAGTAATTTAGTTGACTGATCGCTCGTTCAAAAAATGTAAAAACAAGGATCGAGATACCGGCGTACGGGACTCGGGGAACGGCCTAAAACAGCAATATCAAAGAGATACGCTGTTTCCAGATATATCGGCTGAGGCTTGAATTCTTCCGCATGCGGCATGTGTGCGGCAGCGGGAAAACAATCAAAATGGGAAGAGGTACAATGTCATTGGAAAGTTTTTATCGGGAAGCGATGGCCCTGAACGCCATCCAAGACATGGAAGAAAGAAAAACCAAGGCGAAGGCTTTTTTTGAAAAACTGAACACCACCCAGTTGCCGGATAAGTTCAACTGGGCCGCGGAAATCTTTGAAGGATTGCATGTCAAAGAACGGGGGGACCAACCGGCCCTGATCTGGACCGATCTGGATACGGATGCCGAGCGGCAGTTCACCTACAAAGAGATGGCGGCCAACGGAAATAAGTTTCTGAATTTTATTAGACATCGGGGTGTTGAAAAGGGCGACAACCTGTATATGCTCACCCCGATCGTTCCGGAAACCTGGTTTGCTTCTTTTGCCGGTCTCAAGGGCGGTCTGGTATCGGTGCCCACCGCCACCAGCATGACGGAAAGAGAGATCCAGTTCCGCTTTGAATCCTACAAACCCGATGTCATCATCTCCTATGAAGCCCTGACCGATCTGGTGGACGACGCCCTCAAAACCGTCGGCTGCACCCCCAAAGCCAAGATCGTGTTGGGCAAAAAAGACGGCTGGGTCTCTTATGAGGAGCTGGAAGGCGAATCCCCCGAGGCGGTTCCCGCGGAAGTAGGAAAGGATGACGTCGTGTTCTGCTTTTTCACCTCCGGCACCACCGGGCTTCCCAAACGGGTGGGCCACAGCGCCACCTCCTATCCGGTCGGTCATCTGTCCACCGCAGTCATTCAGGGGCTGGAGCCCGGGAAGGTACATCACAACCTGAGCGCCCCCGGATGGGCCAAGTGGGCCTGGTCCAGCTTTTTTGCGCCTCTCAATGTAGGAGCCACCGCCACCGGTTTCGCCTTTACGGCATTGGATGCTGAAAAATATATCGCCACGATCGCCAAGTTCAAGGTCAGCTCTTTCTGTGCCCCGCCCACCGCCTGGCGGGCCTTTGTGGGGCTGGATCTGACCAAATACGATTTCAGCGCCATGAGCTATTCCCTGAGCGCCGGCGAACCCTTGAACCCTGAAGTGATTCAGCAGTGGAAGAAGGCCACCGGCACCGAAATCCGGGATTTTTACGGCCAGACCGAATCCACCGCCATGATCGGCAATCCGCCCTGGATGGAAGGCAAGATGCGGTTCGGCTCTTTCGGGCATCCGTCTCCCATGTACGACATTATCCTGACGGATGATGAAGGCAACCAGATCACCACCCCCGACGAACCCGGCCACATTGTCGTTCGGTTGAGCAAATGGCGGGCAATGGGCCTGTTCCAGGAGTACATCGATGATCCCGAAAAAACCAGCGCGGCCTTCCAAAAGAACTTGTACTTCACCGGAGACAAGGCCTCTTTCGACGAAGACGGCTACTGGTGGTTCGTCGGCCGGTCCGACGACGTCATCAAATCTTCCGACTACCGGGTGGGCCCATTCGAGGTGGAAAGCGCCCTGGTGGAGCATCCCGCAGTCATGGAAGCGGCCGTCGTGGGAAGCCCCGATCCGAAGCGGTATCAGCTGGTGAAGGCCTATGTGATTCTCTCAAAAGGACATGAACCCTCCAAAGATTTGGCCCTGGATCTGTTCAAGCATACCATCAACGTGCTGGCCAAATTCAAGATTCCGAGAATCATCGAATTCGTGGATGAACTGCCCAAGACGATCAGCGGTAAAATTCGACGGGTGGAATTGAGGGAAACCGAAGAGAGTAAAAAGAAGGAAGAAGCCGCTTCGGCCAATGAATACTACTACCATCAGTTCCCGGAACTGAGTTCTAAAAATAAATAATCCTTTTCTTTCCGAACCGATCCGGAACCGGAGAAGTGCAGCGTTTGCCGCACCACCGGTTTCCGGGATGCGGCCTGATGTAAACGCCGGCAGATCATTGCTTCTGCCGGCGTTTTCAGTTTTACATATGGAAAAAGTAGGATAACACCGAGAATTGAATAAGCATACTGCCCACCCTCAGTCTTTTGGAGAA
>JBKHDE010000175.1:0-10288 GCA_046541495.1 Desulfococcaceae bacterium | reverse complement strand
TTTCCGGAGGCCTCGATGACCACATCCGCACCTCGGCCTTGAGTGAGCGCCAGAACCTGGGACAATCGTTCTTCGGGAGTCACCGCATCGATGGTGTGATCGACCCCGACCGCTTCAGCCGCCTTCAGGCGAACGGGAGACGGGTCGACCACGATCACCTGACCTGCCCCGCTGAGCAAAGAGAAAACTGCGGCGAAAACGCCCACGGGCCCGCTTCCCTGAACCACGACGGTGTCGTTGAGCCTGATGGTAGCGCGCTCCACCGCATGGAGCGCTGTGGGGGCGCCGCAGCCGCCCGCGATAAAATCCTCGGGTGACAGGTTTTCCGGAAGCTTCAACATCTTCACCCCCGGCTTCAGGTGGATCTTTTCGCTCCACCCGCCCAGAAGGCCGTCCGCCGAGGAATAGGTAATACCGTAGACTTTGCGGTTGGGGCAGCGGGTGGATGCCTTGGCCACCAGGCAGTACCAGCAGGCGTGGCAGGTTTCATGAACATCCAGGAAGGTGACCCGGTCGCCTTCTTGAAAGGGATTCCCCTCCAGGTCATGCACCGGTCCGTTCATTTTGTCGATGGTGCCGACATTGAAATGGCCGGGAATAATCGGGTACGGCACCCCCGCCAGCTGCCCTTTTAGGAGATGGACGTCGGTGCCGCAGATTTCGCTGTATAGGGTTTTCAGCAGAACGCCGCCCGGTTCGAGTTCCGGTTCGGGAAAAGATCGAATGGACAACCCGATGTTGCCGTCCGTTTTATCCATTACCGCCGCCTTGATGTCTCCCATTCTCATCCTCCGCATCCTGAATTCTTTTCGAAACAGCCGTTATGCTTTGACATACCGCGGGTAGCTCGATTTCGCCTTTCGCGCATCTTCCGGATCGATGTCTCGGGTCAAGAAGGGATGATCGGCCGAGGTCACCCCCAGCACGTCCGCCTCTTCCGGTTCGATGATCCAGCCCGACCCGCCGAAGGCGATCCCCTCGATGTTGGGCCCCCGAAGATTGGAGGAGAGGCAGAAGGCCCCGGAGACGGTGGATACCGTCCGCCCGCCGGCGATCCACTTGTCCGTGGACCGCTGCGGGGATACACGGGGGCAGACGATCACGTCGACCCCCTGGGCCATGTATTCCCGGGCGTGGGTGTTGAACCAGAGTTCGGTGCAGATCAGAAAGCCGACTTTGACGCCATCGACTTCGGCGACAGAAAAATCCTTTGGTCCCTGTTCATACCAGGCGGCTTCCCAGAAGCCGGGTTCATTCGGCAGGTAATATTTCCGATGCACGGAACGGTATCCGGATTCGGCGGTCCAGACAAACCCTTCATTGAAACGGTATCCGTTTTCGGTGACCGGCCGTGTCCCCAGAATCACCGGGGCGGACAGCTCCGGCAGACGCGCCATCCATTCATCATGGGCCGCAACCGATGCATCCCATTTTTCAGTTTCCACCTCATCGGTTTTGGCGATCCATGGATAAAACGGCATCTCCGGAAGGACCACCCAATCGCTGCCCTGAGCGACCGCATGCTTCACCAAACCGTTCCAATCCGCCGTCAGCCCATCCGGATCATTCCGGAATTCACAAACCGTGACCTTCATGTTCAGTCCCCCCATCCAATCCAACCCGCCGTTTTCTCGATCAGATCGAAAGCGAATTCAAAAGAACATCATCTTGCAGCCGCCGAATGCCCGATGTCGGTCTATCGGTTGGCCGCCACCGCCTTTACCTCCGGCAAATCCAACGGAAACCGTGTCCAGGTTGATTCGTTCAGCGGCCGCATCCAGAGCTCCCCATTGGTCAACACCGCCAAAAGGATATCATCCTTTTGAAAAAACCGCACCACCATATCATTTTTCCACGGCGTTTTCATCCCCTGAGAAGCATCGCGCCAGGTATCGCCGCCGTCGGTGGATTCCTCGATCCGCCCGTTTCGGGAGACCCCCTCCGCCGGCCCGGCGATCAAATGCTCGGGGTCTTTCGGATCGACCCAGACCGCTCGAATATAGCACCGGTACAGCCGCTTCCAGGACTTTCCGCCGTCGAAAGAGCGGTAGAGTCCGCCCCCTGTCGGGGCGGTGACCAGATCGGCGGAAGAGGGATGAACCGTGACGGAATGGACATCGGGATGAATCATTTCCCCGAAATCCCGTTCCAGGTCCGGTTTGCCGTCACTGCCTTCGACCAGATGCCAGGCATTTCCGCCGTCCTCTGAAACAAGAAGACCCCCGACCTCCACAGCCGCATATATTCGAGGAAGCGGCGTCCGGGATTCGGCGATGGCGAAGCCCCGCACACATCCGGCGTTGGGGGAATACGGCAGAAACCAGCCGTGGGTTTTCCGCAGCACCGCCACTTCAGGATGATCCCGCCAGGACCCACCGTCATCGCTGGAGACGAAAATCCCCGCCGGTTCCGTACCGGCCAGAAAGAATTCGGATATTTTTCTGGAGGCGGCCAACCACCGGATATGTCGAATATCGAGGTCGGCATCGGCCTCGCGCCAGGATCCGCCCTGGTCGGGGGAGCGCCGGATGCCATTTCCAGTGCCGGCCAGCACGGTATTGCCGGATACGGCGACACTGGTCAGCGGGGTATCGATCAAGGCGTGTTTTTGAAGCCGCCATTCCCCGTCTGTTTGGGCGGCGATAAACAACCCTACGGAGGTGGCGATATAAAGGTATGGTGACATGGTGATTTCCTAACTTTTCGCCTTTTGATCATGGTAATCGGTGATATGATCATAGATGTCCTCCGGAAACTGCAAGTCTTTGTATACATTACAGTCGTCCGGATCATCCGGATTGGGGCAGATCGGGAAATCCTGCTCCCGCTGCCACTCCAGAATGCGTTCCCGCTTGGGCGGGCTGTATCCCTTGCTGGTCACCTGGTGCCAAAGGGAGCGGGCTTCCCTTTCATCGACATCGGGATTCTTTTGAAGGTAGGCAATCAGCTCTTCTTCTTCCAGAAAATGCCTTGCCACCATCGTAAACACCAGCCGGCCGTAATGGCCGATGTCTGTACCGGAATCCAAGGCGTCGAGCAGGTGGGCCATCATGTCGTTTTTTCTGAGATCCTCTAAAGCCATAATTTCCTCATCTTTTTCAGCGACAAGCCGGGACCGGTAACGAATCGTCATCCAGCCGACCGGGTCGACCCGGCTCATCTCGGTTCATGTTCGGGTTCATTTCAGGTCATTTTCTACTAAGTCTAAGGTATGCCTTGAAGGTCTGTTTTTCAACCGCGCGCCGAATCTGCAAGGATGCCCTGCCACATGCCGCCAACTTTTTCTTCAAAAACCAAGGGATCTAAGGTAACATACCCACAGAAAGGATTTCACCATGGCCGGAACCGAAAGAATAAAAAAAAGCTGCCCATCGGCATCTCCGACTTTCGGATGCTCCGGGAAGAGAACCGCCATCATGTGGGAAGGATGACTTTGGATACAGCCCGCGAGAGGAGAATCACCTAAGTGAACGTCATCATCATCGGCGGCGGATGGGCCGGGTGCAGCGCCGCCCTGACGGCCGCCGCACAGGGGGCCGAGGTCACCCTGTTGGAGCGGACCGACATGCTGCTGGGCACCGGCCTGGTGGGCGGCATCATGCGCAACAACGGGCGGTTTACCGCCACTGAAGAACTGATCGCCCTGGGCGCCGGGGAGCTGTTTTCGGCCGTCGAGGGCAACCTGCTTCACCGGAATATCGAATTTCCCGGGCACGCCCATGCCTCCCTGTACAATGTGGGAACCATGGAACCGATCGTACGGCGGCTTTTGATGGCAAAAGGAATCGACATGCGTTTTCAGACCCGAATCACCGGTGTGGAACGGGACGGCGAGCGCATTCGTGCGGTGACCGGAAAAACCGACAGGGAGTCGGTCCGAATACCCGGCGACGCCTTTGTGGAAACCACCGGCACCGCCGGCGGACCGGCCAACTGCACTCGGTACGGCAACGGCTGCGCCATGTGCGTGCTTCGCTGCCACAGCTTCGGGGGACGGGTGAGCGTGGCCGAAAAGGCGGGGGTTTCGGAGATGATCGGCAAAAAGGGCGACCAGATCGGCGCGGTCAGCGGGTCCTGCAAGCTCCACAAAGAATCGCTTTCCGCCGACCTCTGCGATCGGCTCAACCGGGACGGCGTCGTGGTGGCGCCGATTCCGGAATCGGGGCGGCTGAAGGGGAAACTGGCGCTCAAGGCCTGTCAGCAGTATGCCATTCCCGAATACGAAGAAAACGTCATTCTGCTTGACACCGGCCATGCCAAGCTGATGACCCCCTTTTTCCCGCTGGCGGCGCTTCGGGAAATTCCCGGGTTCGAAAACGCCCGGTACGAAGACCCCTATGCCGGCGGCATGGGCAATTCGGTGCGATACCTCGGCATGTCCCCGCGGGATGACGCGCTTCAGGTGGAAGGGTTAAACAACCTTTTCTGCGCCGGTGAAAAAGCCGGTCTTCTGGTGGGCCATACCGAAGCCATCTGCACCGGCGCACTGGCCGGATACAATGCGGTGCGGCAAGTCAAAGGCGAAGCGGCCCTGGTGCTGCCGGACACCCTGGCCATCGGTCACGCCGTTCGGGAGGTTCGTATTCAGATGCGCGAGCACGGTGAACTGGCCAAAAAATTCACCTTTTCCGGATCGGTGCTGTTCGAACAGATGAAGGCAAAAGGACTGTACACCACCGATTCAGGAGCAGTTCGGGACCGGGTGGACCGGACGGGTCTATCCGGAGTCTTTTCCAAAAACAGTTAATACGTCAGGTTCCCTGGTTTTCAGAGCACCCTTCAGGGTACTTCAAATATGTGGGCCGGGGGATTCATTCCCCGGTATTCCGGGGGCTGACCCCCCCGGTTGATCTGAAAAAGCCCCCTCCAGGGGGCTGACGAATTCATATCAGACGGCGCGAAATGGGTGCAATTCTATTCTGGAAAGATCAAGGAGGACACATGAAAAGAATGGGGAAAACAATCCGGCTGGGGCTTCTCTGTGCCGCACTCTGCATGGCGCCCGCATTTGCCGGAGCACAGAGCATCGTCATCGCCCTCGGCTCCGAGCCGACGACCCTGGATCCGCAGCTTCGGGAAGACGGCGGTGAGCGGGCCGTGAACGACAACATCTATGAAACCCTGCTGCGCCGCACTCCGGAAGGCGAACTGGCGCCGGGGCTGGCAGCGGAGATGCCGAAACTGGTCGATCCGGAAACCTGGGAGGTCAAACTTCGTTCGGGAATTCAGTTTCACAACGGCGAACCCTTCAACGCCGACGCCGCGGTATACGGCATCAAACGGATTATCGACCCGCTGTTCAATTCCGAACAGATCTCTTTTTTCAACACCATTCGGGATGCCGCCAAGGTGGACGAGAACACCGTCCGGATCATGACCAAAGGCCCCGACCCCATCCTGCCCTCCCGGCTTTACTGGATGAAGATGGTGCCGCCGGCCCACTCCAAAGACCCGGACTTCGCCCAAACCCCGATGGGCACGGGTCCTTACCGATTTGTGGAATGGAAACGGGGCCGGGACATCGTTCTGGAGCGCCACAGCGGCTACTGGGGAGACGCCCCCCGGATCGAAAAGGTCACCTACCGGTTCGTATCCGAACCCGGCACCCGGCTGGCCGGGTTGATGGCCGGGGAGTTCGACGTCATCACCAACCTGCTGCCCGAGTTCACCGCTCAGGTGCCCCAGCATATTCACATCCTCGGGCTGGAACATCCGATCATCATTTTGAATGCCGACGGCGGCCCCACACAGGACATTCGGGTGCGCAAGGCCCTCAACCTGGCGGTGGACAAGACCGCCCTGGCCGAGGGGCTTTTTGAAGGCTTCGCCCAGGTGGCCCAGGGGCAGCTGCTGAGCCCCTCCTTTTTCGGATTCAACAAGAATGTGAAGCCTTATCCCTATGACCCGGACCAGGCCCGGGCCCTGCTCAAGGAAGCCGGCGCCGAAGGGGCCGAGGTGGAGCTGATCGGCACCGCCGGCCGGTGGCTCAAGGACCGGGAGTTGCTCGAGTCGGTGGCCGCCTACTGGGAGGACGTGGGCTTGAAACCCCAGGTGCGGATCTTCGAATTCAACGAATACCTGAACCGGCTTTTCGACCGGAAGACCCGGGGGGATGCCATTTTCGTGGTCAGCTCCAACGAGCTTCTCGACGCCGACAAGAGCTTCTCGGCCTACTACCAGGCGGGCGGCATCGGCTCCTCCAATACCGACCCGGACCTGGCAGCCATGATCACCCGGGCGCGCACCGAAACCGATGAAGTCAAACGGCTCGACCTCTATCATCAGGCGGTCCAGCGGGCCTATGACAACGCCTATTTCGTCTGGCTCCTCAATATCGAAGACATTTACGGGCTTTCCAAACGGCTTCAATGGAAAGGCCGGGTCGACGCCAAGCTGCTGGTAAAAGAAATGCGGATCAGGAAGTAGGATTCGCCGGGAATGGGCCGCTATATTCTGAGACGCCTCTGGCACGGCGCCATCGTGATCTTCGGGGTCACCGTCATCGTCTTTGTGGTAACCCGCATGGTGGGGGACCCGGTCAAGGTGATGCTGCCCCTGGAGGCGACCCTGGAGCAGCGGGCCGCTTTTGAAAAGCAGCTGGGCCTGGACCGGCCCCTTCCGGTCCAGTTCGTCGAGTTCCTGGGGGATCTGGTCCGGCTCGATTTCGGTGATTCTCTGTGGCAGCACCGGCCGGCCATGGGGATCGTTTTTGAAAAACTGCCCCTGACCCTGCTCCTGGCCGTGCTGGGCATCGGTCTGGCATTTGTCCTGTCGGTGCCCCTGGGAATCATTTCGGCCCTGAAACCGGGCGGCGTCACCGACAGAGTGACCGTCTTTTTCAGCCTGATCGGCCTTTCCGTGCCCCAGTTCTGGCTGGGGCTCCTCCTGATCGTGGTCTTTGCGGTTCAGCTCAGGTGGCTTCCCACCTCGGGGATCGCCACCCCGGCCCATGTCATCATGCCGGCGATTACTCTGGCCCTGCCCGCTCTGGCTCGAATGGTCATGATCGTCCGCTCCTCGATGATCGACGAACTCAACAGCCAATACGTCAAGACCGCCGCGGCCAAGGGCCTCCCCTTTCTGCGGATCGTAGGGATGCACGCCCTTCGCAATGCCGGACTTCCGGTGATCACCCTCTGCGGATGGGAGTTGATTCGGGCCATCGCCGGCTACTCGGTGGTGGTGGAGACGGTCTTTGCCTGGCCGGGGCTGGGGCTCACCGCCATTCAGGCCATCGAACGGGAAGACCTGATCCTGCTCCAGGCCATCGTCTTCACCGTGGCGATCACGGTGGTTCTGATCAACATCCTGATGGATGTGCTCTACACCCTCATCGACCCGCGGCTCAAACTGGGATAGCATGGAATCAGCGCAGCAACGACAGAAAATGCTGGGGGACCGAAGGGCGGAGCGGCGGCGGAAGCTGCGGGAACTGGGGCTGGAGCTGTGGCGGGACAAGGCCGGGTTCATCGGCGTGGTTCTGATCGGACTGCTGGTTTTCATGGCGGTTTTTGCCCCCCTGCTCGCTCCCCATGATCCCACAAGCCAGGATCTGCGGGCCAGACTCAAGCCCCCGGCCTGGACCGATAAAGGCACCGCGGCCCACCTGCTGGGCACCGACCACCTGGGCCGGGACGTCCTCTCCCGGGTGATTTACGGCACCCGGGTGTCGCTTCTGGTGGGAGCGTTGGTGGTGCTTGCCGCCGGCGGATTCGGCGTCTTCATGGGGCTTCTGGCCGGCTATTTCGGCGGCCGGACCGACACCTTCATCATGCGCTGGATCGACACCCAGGTCGCCTTTCCCGGGCTGCTTCTGGCCCTGATCATTCTGGCGGTGATCGGCCCCAGCATGGCCACGGTCATCATCGTCCTATCCCTCAACGGGTGGATGGTCTACGGGCGCATGACCCGCAGTTCGGTCCTCTCGGTCCGCCGGACCCAGTATGTGGAGGCCGCCGAAATCCTCGGCTGCGGCTCGGGCCGGGTGATCTTTCGGCACATCCTCCCCAATCTCACCTCTCCCCTGATCACCCTGGCCATTCTGGAATTCGCCCGAATCGTTCTGGCCGAAGCGGCCCTCTCCTTTCTCGGCCTCGGGATTCAGCCGCCGGCCACCTCCTGGGGCCTGGATGTGGCCAACGGCAAGGACTACCTGTTTCGGGCCTGGTGGCTGGTCACCATACCGGGGCTGGCCATCTCCGTCACAGTGCTGGCCATCAACCTGGTGGCCAGCTGGATGCGGCTGATCTCCGATCCCCGGGAGCGGGAAAAGCAGTTCGCCCGAAAGGCCGCGATTCGCAAACGGAAACTCGACCGGAAGGCGGCCCTGCCCAAGGCGGGGACGGTATGAACGACCGGCCGCTGCTCGAAATCGAAGGACTCAGGGTCCGGTTCACCACCCGGGGCGGCATCGTTCGGGGGGCCCGGGGGGTCGACCTCCATGTCCACAGGGGAGAAACCCTGGGCCTGGTGGGGGAATCCGGCTCCGGAAAGAGCGTGACCGTCCAGGCCGCCATGGGGCTGATCCAGACCCCGGGGGAGATCGTGGCCGGGGACATCCGCTGGAAAGGACGATCTCTGGTCGGCAGAGCCGGTGAAACCTACCTGAAGCAGGTCCGGGGAAAGGAGATCTCCATGATCTTTCAGGACCCGATGACCTCCCTCAACCCGGTTTTCACCATCGGCACCCAGATCACCGAGGTGCTCCGGCATCACCTCGGGATGACGAAGGATCAGGCCCGGCGGCGGGCGATCGAGCTGCTGGCGCTGGTCAACATCACCGCCCCCGAAGGCCGTCTGAAGCAGCACCCGGATGAATTCTCCGGCGGGATGCGGCAGCGGGTCATGATCGCCATGGCCCTGGCCTGCGAGCCGGAGCTGCTCATCGCAGACGAACCGACCACGGCCCTCGATGTCACCATTCAGGCCCAGATCCTGGAGCTGATCGCCGACCTTCAGAAACGGCTCGGGCTGTCGGTGATCATGATCACCCACGACCTCGGGGTCATCGCCCAGCTCTGCGACCGGGTGGCGGTGATGTACGCCGGGGAAATCGTCGAGGTCGGCCCGGCCGAGGAGATTTTCTATCGACCGCAGCATCCTTACACCCGGGGACTGCTTCGGGCCACCCCGAGTCTGGATGCCTATGCGGAGCGGATGATCACCATCGAGGGGGTGCCCCCGAACCTGATCGCTCCGCCCAAAGGATGCGCCTTTTCGCCGCGGTGCGACCGGGCCCGGGAATGCTGCGTGGAACGGCCTACCGCCCGGTCCCAAAGCGAGGACCACCAGGTCGCCTGCTGGTGTCCGGCGGAGCCGGCGGGGAAATCGCCATGAGCGTCTTCCGGGAGAAACCTTCCAAAGAAACAGGCTCGGCGGAAACCCCTGAAAAGGAGCCTCTGGTCCGAGTGGCGGATCTCACCGTCCACTTCGACGGGGGCCGAAGCGGATTTTGGGGGCAGCACCGGCGGGTGGTCCATGCCCTGGAGAAGGTCTCCTTTTCCATCGCGCCGGGTGAAACCCTGGGCCTGGTGGGAGAATCCGGCTCCGGCAAAAGCACCACCGGCCGGGCCATTCTGCGGCGGATCCCCGCAGCCGGGGGGCAAATCTTCTTCAAAGGTCAGGACATCACCCATGCCGGCAAAGCCGCATTGCGCCCCTTGCGGCGGGACATGCAGCTGGTGTTTCAGGACCCCTACGCCAGCCTCAACCCCCGCATGCGGATCATCGATATCGTCGCCGAACCGCTGATCGTCCACAGTATCTGCAAAAATGTCCGGGATGCGACAGATCAGGTGGCCGAACTGCTGGCGCGGGTGGGGCTGCCGCCGGACGCCGGGGCACGCTATCCCCACGCCTTCAGCGGCGGGCAGCGGCAGCGGGTCGGGATCGCCCGGGCCCTGGCCCTGAATCCGGATTTCATCGTGGCCGACGAACCGGTCTCGGCCCTGGACGTCTCCATTCGGGCCCAGATCGTCAACCTGATGCACGACCTTCAGCGGGAACTGGGCCTGACCTACCTTTTCATCGCCCACGACCTGGCCGTGGTCCGGCACATCTCCCATCGCATCGCCATCATGTACGCCGGGCGGATTCTGGAAATTGCCGAACGGAAACGGATTTACGAGCACCCAATCCATCCCTACACCGAGGCCCTGCTCTCGGCAATTCCGGTGCCCGATCCCCGGATCCAGAAAAGCCGCAAGCGGATCGTCTACACCGGCGAGCCGCCCAATCCGCTGGATCCGCCGGTGGGCTGCGTATTCCGATCCCGGTGCCCCTTCCGGTC
>JBKHDE010000174.1:0-10307 GCA_046541495.1 Desulfococcaceae bacterium | reverse complement strand
GCTGATTTCCATAATTCCTTCGGCCATAATATTGATATCCTTTCTTTAGGTTAATGGCATTCGAGCTAAAATAAAGAAATTATAGTAACCGGAGACACCCTTGTCAACCGAACAGTTCGAAGGTCATACGAGTTCCTTCTGTCCGTTTGACACCCTCTTCGGGTTCTGATACCTGGTACCCGTGATGATTCGACGAACAGGAGGTCACTCAAATGAAAGATAAAATTCGGATCGGCGCTTTCATATCCGGCGGCGGGTCCAATCTTCAGGCCATTATCGATGCCTGTGAATCGGGAGAGATCAATGGGAAAATCGTGTTCGTGGGCGCCGACAACCCGCAAGCGAAGGGACTGGCGCGGGCTGAGCGCCATTCTATTCCGCGGTTCATCGTCGATTATGGATCCATTATCGGTCGGTACCGGCAAGATCCCCTGAACATTCCGGTCCCGGTAGATTTCGATCCTGAAGCCATTCGGTCCAAACAGCATCTGTTTCATGCAGATGCCGATCCGGCCCGGGTGGAGGGGTTTTTTCGGACTCGGGCGGCTGCCGAGGCGGCATTCCTGCAGGAAATGGCCGCTTATCCGTTCGATCTTCTGGTGCTGGCCGGTTTTATGCGGAACCTGACACCCTATTTTATCGACCGGGTCAATACCGATCCCGATCATCCCCGCATCATGAATATTCATCCGGCCCTGCTGCCGGCCTTTCCCGGTGTGGACGGCTACGGAGACACCTACCGATACGGCTGCAAGATCGGCGGGTGCACGGTCCATTTCATCGATTACGGAGAGGATTCCGGGCCCATCATCGGGCAACGGGCGTTTCCTATTGAAGAAGGGGAGAGCCTGGATGAGGTTCGTGAAAAAGGATTAAAGGAAGAATGGAAGCTTTATCCGGAATGCATTCGGCTGTTTTCCGAAGGCCGTCTGAAGCTTGTCCGACGAGACTTTTCGAATCAGGATCATTCAAGGCCGGATTCCGCCCCGCGGGAACGGGTCCACGTTCAGGTCTTGACGTAAATTCGTTTTAAAATCCGCCGGATCGGTTGTTCGCAATCGGCAAACGGTTGGACCGCGAATATGGAAAAGCCCCCGGCGTGAAGGTCCAGAGGCTTTTTGGAAAATACCATATAACCGGATTTAGACCTTGACCTGAGTCGCCAACGCCATTCCCAGTTCCAGGGCCTGTCGGTTCATGTCTAAAAATCCGGCGGGGATCCGTTTTTCAAGAACTTTGAGAATCGAATCGGATGCCACCACCTGAGTCAGCCCGATGACCACCCCCAGCATGCAGATGTTGAACACGATCGGTTTGCCGATGCGCTCCATTACCGTCTGATACATGGGCACAGGGACCTGCTGGGCATCCACTTTGGTGTAGGTTTTCACGAATCGGGAGTCGATAATCAGGGTGCCGCCGGGCCGAATGATGGCATTGAATTTGGTGTAGGCCTCCTGGGTAAGACAGACCAGGACATTGGGTTGGGTCACCTTGGGATAGTGAATTTCGGTATCCGCGATGATCACATCCGACCGGGTCGCACCGCCCCGGGCCTCGGGGCCGTAAACCTGAGACTGGGTTGCGATCAGGTTATCATATAGAACCGCCGCCTCCGCCAGGATGATCGCGGCGGTGATGACCCCCTGACCTCCGGAGCCTGAAAAAACCAATCGACATCTTTCCATTACGAACGCCCTTTCATCGCCGTTTCGATCACTTTGTCATACTCGCTGCAGTATTCGGGCAAATCCTTTCTTACAAAAACTCCCCGTTCGAGCAGTTCCGGATTTTCCGCTTTGGCTTTGGAGCCGATGGGGGTGGTGTTTTTTTTATAATATTCCATCATATCCGCCGCGCTGCCCAATTTATTTTTTCGACCGAAATAGGTGGGGCACTGGGTCAGCACCTCCACCACCGAAAACCCGTCATGCAGAATCGCCTCTTTGAGCATTTTGGTCATCTGCTGAGCATGGTAAGTGGTGGTGCGGGCCACGTAGGTGGCACCGGCCGCTTTGGACAGCTCCACGATATCGAAGTCATGATCGATATTGGTGTAGGGGGCGGTGGTGGCGGTGGTGCCGTATCCGGAAAGCGGGGAATACTGCCCGCCGGTCATCCCGTAGATCCGGTTGTTCATGACCACCGCCGTCATGGCGATGTTCCGCCGGGCCGCATGGATGAAGTGATTTCCACCGATGGCCAGGGCGTCTCCGTCGCCCATCGGGACGATCACGTTCAACTCGGGCTGGCTCATCTTCACACCGGTGGCAAAGGCCAGAGCCCGGCCGTGGAGGGTGTGCAGAGAGTGAAAATCCACATACCCCGAGATTCGGGAGGAGCAACCGATGCCGGAGACCATGACGATTTCATTTTTGCTGAAACCCAGCTCTTCCACCGCCCGCAACATGCTGTTGAGGACAATGCCGTGTCCGCATCCCGGGCACCACATGTGGGGGAAAAATTTCTGTCGAATATAGTCCTTGATCGCCATATTCTCTTAAACTCCCTTTCCTTCGATGAGCCGAAGGATGTTTTTGATGTCGGTAGGGGTGATGAAGACGCCGTCGATGCGGTTGGCCAAAACCACCCGTTCGGGATGATGGACCGCTCGTTTAACCGCCCGAAGCACCTGGCCCATGTTCATTTCCACCACCACGATATGCCTGGCCTTTTCGCATTTTTCCTCCACCAGGCCGTAGGGAAAGGGCCAGATGGTCTGGAGTTCCAGAAGCCCCAGGCGCTCCCCCCGGGCCCGTCGGTTTTTCACGATATGCAGGGCGGAACGGGCCGATGATCCGTAGGAGATCAGGATGGTTCGGGCGTCCTCCAGGTAATATTCCTTGTAACGGGTGATGGTATTGACGTTGTTTTTAATCTTGTCCACCAGGTGGCGGAGTAGACCGTGGACCACGCTGGGGTTGCTGGACGGAAATCCCCACATGTCGTGAACCAGGCCGGTGACATTATATCGATGCTGGCCTCCGAAATCGGACATGGGAAGCCGTCCGTCCTCCCGGGGCAGGTAGGGGTGATAATCGATACCGGCCTTGACCGAAGTCCTGAGTCGGTCCACCACCGGGATTTCCCCGGGTTCCGGAATGGTCAGCCGTTCCCGCATATGGCCGATCACTTCGTCGAACAGAAGGATCACCGGGGTTCGGTAGGTCTCGGCCATATTGAAGGCATCCACGGTGATATTGAAGGCGTCTTGGTGGTTGGATGCGGTAAGCGCGATAATGGCATGGTCGCCGTGGGCCCCCCAACGGGCCTGGTAGACATCCCCCTGGCTGGGGCAGGTGGGAAGACCGGTGGAGGGCCCGCCCCTCATCACATTGACGATCACACAGGGGATTTCGGCCATAATGGCATAACCGAGCCCCTCCTGCATGAGCGAAAATCCGGGTCCGCTGGTGGCGGTCATGACCTTGTGGCCGGTCAGGGAGGCCCCGATGATGGCGCAGATGGACGAGATTTCATCCTCCATCTGAATGAATTTGCCGCCGATCTGGGGCAGCCGGTAGGACATGTGCTCCGCCACCTCGGTGGAAGGCGTAATGGGGTAGCCCGCAAAAAAATCGAGCCCCGCATACAGGGCCGCTTCCACGCATGCTTCGTTGCCTTGGACAAATTTGATATTTCCGTCCGTCATTATTCGGAATCTCCCTCCTCCGTGAGGACCTCTACAGCGAGATCCGGGCAGCGGATTTCGCATTGCCTGCAGCAGATGCAGTCTTGGGGGCGCGCTGCGTAAACCTTTTCCTCTTCATCGAGTTCCAATGCTTTGGTGGGGCAAAAGTGGACGCAGATGCCGCACCCCTTGCACCAGCTTCGCTCGATGCGGTGTTCCTTTAGTTGATGTTTTTTTTTGGCCATTCACCATACCTCATTATGATTAAACCGGTCCGGGTCCGGGGCTTCATTTATCTTCCAATGAAATGTCCAGACGGTATTTTTTACCGCCCGGCTGATATTCGGGTCATTAGTGGCTTTGAACCGTGAAGTCAAGGAAAAGGGGATACCGGTTTAAATAAATCGTTTCATGATCTCTTCGATCACCGAATCGACATTGTCCGGCGTAATGTTGTTTTCCCGACAGACCTTTTGAACTTTCTTGAACCGGTGGGGAGATTCCATATCCGCCAGCCGGGAAAAATACCCCAGCCGCCGCCCGACCTGGTAGAGGCACTGGCGCTCGGGGTCCATTTCCAGGAAAGATCCAAGCAGATCGGTCATTTTATCCTTGTCCTCGGGAAAGGCGCCTTCGATCTCTTGAAAGAGGTTGAGAATATGGTCGCTTTTGAGGGTGCTTGAAATCCCCTCCAGATTCTCGATAAAAAGAAGAATTTCCCGGGCCATCATCAGATCGGTCGGTTTTTGAAATCGACCCTCCCGGTATTCTTCATAAAGCGGTACGCGGTTGGGAATCGCCAGAGTGCGAAGACGAATGAATTCGGGATTGATCCGGTTGACGGCGTCGGCGGTCTCCAGGGCATGGATTTCGGAGAGTTCCGTACCGCCCAATCCGGGCATGACATATTCCGACAGTTCCATTCCGGCGGCCTTGACCTTTACGCCGGCTTTGATATGCATGTCCTTGGTGGTTCCCTTGCGCACCCGTTTGAGTACTTCGTCGGACCCGGACTCCATGCCGATATGGATTCGATTGAGACCGGCTTTTCGCATGGCTTGCAGATCGGCATCGCTGATGCGGGTGATGGTATGAGACCGAGCATAGGAGGTCACCCGCTCGGTCCAGGGAAACCGTTTCTTCAGGTGCTTGAGAATCTCGGTAAGGGCCGCCGGTTTGATCACCAGACTGTTGGCATCCTGAATAAACACGGATCGCAACCCCCCGGCATACCATCGCAGGGCTGCATGAAAGGCATCGGTTTCATCGGGCGGAACCGATGCCGATTCCCTTTGCACAGCCTCCCGGGTGATGGGCCCGGATGCATTCGCATGGGTTCGGAGCAGTTGGACATATTTATGGACCAGATCGATATCTTGTTTCACATGATCGGCGGGACGCAGGGAAAAACGGGCACCTTTGTAGACCGGGCAGAAGGTGCAGTGATTCCAGGGGCAGTTTCTGGACACCCGAATCAACAGGCTGTCCGCCTCACTCGGCGGCCGTATGGGACCCTGTTCGAACCCGGTGTAAATATCATGTTTCGGTTTTTCAGTGGAGGTCATTCTTTCCTCGTTCAATTTTGCGGAATAGGTTTAAACAACCAACTTGAAACTCACAATATAACCAGGGGATTTCGATCTTCAACAGGGTTGGTATTAAGGAACGGAACTTCTCTTTGACAAGAGATCGGGTTTCGCATATGAGTGGCAAACCTGGAGGGCCAATATTTAGTGAAAAATATCATATATACGCTATTCGGTATTCTGGTCTTAACCGCCGCCGGCGGAGTCTATGGTTTTCTGGACCTGAAAGGGTATGCGGAAACGCCCTTGTCATTGGAATTCAAAGAAACCGTGTTCAATGTTCATCCCGGTGAACCCTTTGAGGAGGTGATGAAGCGGTTGGAGGCGGCCGATATCATCCAATATCCTTTTCGGTTCAAGGTGATCGCCCGACTGGGGCAATACGACAAGCGGATTCGGGCCGGAGAATATCTTCTCTCCTCCGGTATGTCTCCGGTCGAGGTTCTGGAAATGATGAGTCGGGGAAAAGTCTACCTTCGGCGACTGACGGTGCCGGAGGGATATACCATTCAGCAGATCGATTCTCTGGCGGCCGAGGCCGGTCTCCTGAAGCCGGGAGTCCTTTTCGCGGCGGCCACCGATGCCGAATTCGTCCGAAAGCAGGGCATTGAGGCGGAGACGTTGGAGGGGTATCTCTTTCCGGATACTTATCATTTTCCCAAAGGCGTTACTGCGGAAACCCTGATTCAGACCATGCTGGACCATTTTTATTCCGTATTTTCAGGGGACTGGAAAGAACGGGCTGAAGCACTCGATCTCTCGATTCACGAGGTGGTGACCCTGGCTTCAATCATTGAAAAGGAGACCGGCGTTCCGGAAGAACGCCCCCTCATCGCATCGGTATTTCACAATCGACTCAAACGGAAGATGCGGCTTCAGAGCGACCCCACCGTCATTTACGGGGCCGAGAATTATGAGGGAGACCTGACCCGGCAGCATCTGGACACCGCCACCCCTTACAATACCTACCGCACGGCAGGACTGCCCCCGGGGCCCATCGCCAATCCCGGAGAAGCATCGCTTCGAGCCACGCTTTTTCCCGCGGAATCCAACTATCTCTATTTTGTATCCAGGGGCGACAGCACCCATCAATTTTCCACCAACCTTGCGGATCACAACCGAGCGGTCCGAAAATACCAACTGGGAAAGAGAAGCCGTAAGTGAATTTTTCAGAACTGACCGACGCCCAAGCGGCCGGACAAAGATTGATGGCGGGGTTCGACGGAACCGATCTGAATGCCGAGTTGAAGAGGCTGATCGACACCCTTCTTGTGGGCGGGGTCATTCTTTTCAGCAGAAATATCGTCGACCCGAATCAGCTTCAGGCCCTCTGCCGGTCCATCCAGGAATGGGCCCGAAAGGCCGGTCAGCCGCCGCTGTTTATCGCCATCGACCAGGAAGGGGGGAAGGTGGCCCGGTTGAAACCGCCCTTTACCCAATTCCCGGGGAATCCCCACATGAAGGATGAATCCGATGCCGAGGCATTCGCCCGAATCACCGCATCGGAACTGACGGGAATGGGAATCAACATGGATATGGCTCCGGTTCTGGATGTGGCGCCCCAAGAGGGTGAAAGTGTAATGGCCGACAGGGTTTTCGGCTGTGACCCGGAACAGGTGGCCCGAATGGGCTGCCGGGTGATCGAAGTACTCCAGAACAACGGAATTATGGCGGTGGCCAAGCATTTTCCCGGAATCGGACGAACCCTTCTCGACTCCCATTTGGATTTACCCACGCTTGAGGCGACCCCGGCGGAATTGGAAGCGTTCGAACTCCCGCCGTTTGCCGCGGCCATTCAGAATGGTGTCGCCGGTATGATGCTGTCCCATATCCGCTATTCAGGTCTGGATGCCGAGTGGCCGGCCAGTCTGTCCATCGCCGTGGCCCGTGATCTGCTTCGAGAGCGAATGGGATATGACGGACTGGTATTGACCGATGACCTGGATATGGGGGCCATCCACAACTATTTTGATACTCGAATCGTTATTAAGCGAGTATTGCAGGCGGAGATTGACATCGCCCTGATTTGTCATGCGGGTCCCGCCATACAGACGGCTTGCGACGAAATTTTGGAAAATTGGCATACGGAGGACCTTCATTTGAAAAACCGAGCCTGCGTGGAACGAATTCTGCGCATGAAACGGACATATCTACGCGCCGTTTAGCCGGTTTCTCTTGCATGGGGCGGCTGGATAACGGCGGCTCCCGAGTTTGAGAATTTCTGTTTGACTAAAAAGTCTCGGAAAATATATAGTACATGTGTTCATGATGGGAACCGGTTTAGCATTGATAATCAACCGTCAAAAAGGAGGCAGTGATGGAATTAAAACAGAAGGGTTCCGAAGCAAATGTGGCCGGCTTTAATCAATTGATGGTATCCATGAAATGGACCACCGCAGCCGATTTTGATCTGGCAGCCGCCTATGAAGATAAAAACGGAAAGCAGGGCCTTATCTATTTTGGAGAATTGGGAGACTTGAACGCTTTCCCTTTTATGCAGCTCAGCGGGGATGAAGGGGTCGGCGACACCGGCGGCGATAATGAAGAGACCATGCGCATCACCAAACTGGATGACATGAAATATGTCTGGCTGCTATGTTGGGATTACGGCAAAATCCAGGACGGGGCTCCCGCCCGCTTTAAAGACAGCGATGTCAATCTGACTGTCCTTGATGACAAGGGAACCAGCCACAACGTCACGCTGGATACCGGGGATATGGGCAATGTTGCCCTTCTTGCGGTAATCGACAACTCCAGCCCGGTTGGGGCCAAGCTCATCAATGCCAGCAAAGCCGGAACCTTGAAAGGATTGAAGAACCTTCAGCAGTTGATGGATATAATTCAGGAATAATCCGAATATAAAGAGTTTCGTTTCCGGCACTGTTCTTTATCTCAAAAATCCTACCTTCCAATTGTTTGTTCCTTTCCCAGCTGAATAGCGGGGGAAGGAACAAAGAAAATTCGGGATCATGGATATAGAACCTTTGCGGTTCAGTTATGAAACCCGGCTTTTGAAAATGATCGCCGGTCGAGTGGGCGGTGTGCCGTTAATCGGCCACTCCGAATCCAAAAATTTCCTCGATATTCGCCGGCGGGACCTGCTCAGCGACGCCGTTCGGATCACGGAAGATCTTATTCCGGAAGTGCATCTGCTGTACCGGTCATGCCTGGATCGCCTGGGCGGGGATATCGCCGGCGATCTTTTCGTCCAGCAAAGCAGCACCTACAACGCCGGCATATTCGGTCATGATCGAAAGTGCGATCTTCTCGTCCATTCGGCCCTGCTGAATGAATTTTCACCGGATGAACTCTGTTTCGTTTTCGGCCACGAACTGGGGCATGTGCTTTTCCAGCATTCTCAGTTTCCGGTCAAAGACATCCTCGGAATGCTGAAAGACAAAGATCCGGAAATGAGCGATTTGCTGACCCGATGGTCCCGGGCATCGGAGATTTCGGCGGATCGGGTGGGGATGCTCTGCTGCGGTCAACTGGGCGCCGCTTCGACCGCCCTGTTTCGAACAGCCAGCGGGTTGGCGGATATCGATCTGGACCGGGTGCTTCGATCCTTTCGTCGTCAGTTCGACGAACTGGAAGCCCAGATCCGGCTCTCAGGCAATAAACCGGCGTGGTTCCGGACCCATCCGATGATTCCGATTCGGTTCAAGGCCATGGAGCTTTCCGCCCTGGATATTATCGCGCTTCGCCAGGGCGGCGGTTTTAGTGAAAATGGGTTTCGCCGAGTGGACGCCCAGATCGCCACCCTGATGGAGGCTTTGGATGTTTGCCCTGCGCCGGGTGGAGGGCCGTGCCTGTAAGACAGGCTTTCAATCCTTTTTGCCCGCCACCCAGTTGAGGCCCCATCCATAGGTTTCGTCGCAATGGCGATGATCCGGATGAAAGGATACCAGTTTGGTGACCTGGATGTCTGCGCCTTGAATATCGAGTCTGGCGATGGCGCAAAAAACGCGGGAATCCATTTGGGCGCCCATGGGGACTTCCAATACCGGCTGACCGGGGACTTTCACAGTAATGATCGCATCGGTGCCGGTCCAGTTAGGAACGCCTTCATAGATATAGGTGAAAAAGAGGACACGCTTCAGTTGGTTGAGGTGGGACATGTTGATTTTCATGTTTTCCCCTTCGGCCCGGGCGCCGGTCCGATCATCGCCGAGATGAAGAATATACGGAGGATAATCGAAGCTGCCGAAACTGTTTCCCAACGGTTGAATGGCGCCCTTCATGCCGTTTTGCAATTCAAAAAGGCAGCCGAGATCCAAATCTACGGCTTCACCGCCGCCACCCATGATCTTGGAAAGCAGGCCTGAAGATTTTTTCCCCTGAGGTTGCTGGTTCCAGTTGAGATTGATCAGGAGTTCTCCGGTAGTCGCCTTGGGTTTGATAGCGAAGCTCTCTCCTTTGGCTTTAAGGGTCACTTTGGAGGCCAGTTTGAGCTGATCCGCCCCCGGAATCCGCGCCCGGAATTCCTCCAAGGGCATCACTTCGCTGTCGTTGATCAGTTCATTGGAGATAAACCCGCTTTTGAATTTGCACAACACCGCCACCGGACCCGGGCTGGGTGAATCCAGAGAAACCGTATGGCTTTCCCCGCGATCGGTCACCACCCGCACTCGGGCGTCATAGTCGGCGAATACCTTGCTGGTTCCGGAGGACGCATCGGTAAAGTTGAGGGCGCAGATATAAAGTTCTTCGAAATCATCCAGTTTGGATATCCGCAGGTCTTCACGGTTGTCTCCGCCGCTTCCGCCGACGCCTGCATCGCCGGATAATTCGATAAAAGGAAAACCGGCGATGGTACCGTGGGAGCCGCCGGAATAATTTTCCGAATAGACCCCGCCGACGCGCCCGTCTTTGGTTTTGTAAAAGGCCATCAGATCAAGATCGACGGATGAGGTCCACATTAAAGATATATCGATTTTTTTGAATGCACCGATATCGGCTTTAGCCCCTTTTTGCTTAAGTTCCATTTGGTTCGCCTCCCTCTATACTTTGAGTTTTTTACCGATCGCTTCTTTAAGGGAAAAATTCACAGAATATTCAACATCGACATAATACATGCAACAGGAGTGAAT
>JBKHDE010000173.1:0-10309 GCA_046541495.1 Desulfococcaceae bacterium | reverse complement strand
CCGCTTTCGGGCCGCTTTCGGGTTCGGGCGCGAGAGCCTGTCTATGGGGAGGCCAAGGGGGAGGCCGAGACTGAAGCGCCCTTTTTACCGAAATCGGCAGAAAAAGGGCGCTTGTTTTGCTCAACTAATTTAAGCCTGATGGCTGAAATGTCAACTGTTACTCTTTTTCGAAGTCCTCCTTGGCGGCGCCGCAGATGGGGCAGGTCCAGTCATCGGGGATGTCTTCGAAGGCGGTTCCGGGTTCGACGCCGTTGGGCGGATCTCCTTCCGCCGGGTCATACACATAGCCGCAAACCGTACATACGTATTTGTCCACTGATTCCTCCTTGGTTGAATTCGGTTGGGTTAGAAAAAAATGGTTTTGAGTCTATAAACTTTTAATCAGCTGAATCACTCGTTTTTCGATCTCGTCCCGAACGGACCGCATCACCTCCAGGCTTTTTCCGGCCGGATCGGGCAGGTCCCAGTCCTGATGGTCGGCACCGGGAACGGAAGGACAGGCTTCGCCGCATCCCATGGTGACGATCAGTTCGGGTTTTGCTTCTTCAAGGGCCTGATCGATGGATTGGGGAACCCGGAACCCCATATCGATGCCCTTTTCCTTCATCACCTTTTCCATACTCGGGTTGATCTTCTCGGCCGGTTCGCTGCCGCCGCCAATCACCTCCACATGTTCTCCTCCCAGGTACTGGGCAAAGGCGCCGGCCATTTGGCTTCGGCAGGCGTTTTCCCGGCAGGCGAAGAGAATCCGTTTGCGTCTATCGTAAGGCTGAAAGAGTTTTTCCACCGCAGCCTCGACATCCGCCTTGACCGTCGGGTGTTTGCTCATGTCTCCCTTGTGCTCGATGCCCCGGTAATAGAGGCTGCCCGCAAACTCGGCCCCCACCGCGTCGAAAAAATACATGGCGGTGAGTTCGATCCCTGTAAACAGGTTCTTTCCCTTGGTGGCGCCCTGGGAGAGAATGAACCCCCGCCGCATGGACCGTTTGGGATCGGAGAGGCCGAGCCGGTATTTCCGTGCCCACAGGGTCTGGGTCCGGTCGATCAGGGCCTTGAACTGGGCCGGCACGTTATAGAAAAAGACCGGAGCGGCCGGCACCACCACATCCGCCCGGCGCAACAGAGAGTAGATCTCCGGGTCCATATCGTCCTTGATGGGGCAGAACCCCTTTTTTTCGCAGGTCGTGTATTCCGCACACGGCTCGATGTGCTGATCGACCACGGTAATGGTATGGGTGCGGGCCCCTCGCTTTTCCGCCGCTTTCATGAAGGTCTTCAGCAGAAAATCCGTATTCCCTTTTTTGCGGGGGCTTCCTTGAATTCCGAGTACCAGCATAGGGTTTTCCTCAATCTTTGTCGTGGCACTGCGTGCAGGAGATCGGACCGGTCTGTTTGCCTTCCCGTTTCATCTCCCGGTGACACTTGACGCAATGCTTGTTCATGATTTCTTTGCTTTTGAGCTCTCCCTGGTCGATCAGCTCCTGAATGGAGCCTATCTTTTGAGGAAAAAGATCGTGGCATACTTCGCATTTCTGTTCCAGGGCCGTTTGATGGAGCCGATGGGGAAAGGAGACATCCCCGGTCCGGCCCCCCTCCAGCACCATTTCTTCGGGACCGGTGTTCTGCTGGGCCGCGACCGAAAGGCCGATCAAAAAGACGGCCCCGAACGCCGTCAGCCATACCCATCGGGTTCGTGCTTGCATGTTAATAGGCCTCTTCCATTTCGAGATCCGCTTCGCTGATCTTGTCTTTGAATAGATAATAGGTCCATACCTGATAGGCGAGGACGATGGGGATGAAAATCAGCACCACCGTCAACATGATCTTGAGGGTGAGCGGGCTGGAGGAGGAATTGAAGGCGGTGAGGCTGTAAGCCGGATCGATGCTGGAGGGCAGTACCTTCGGAAACAGCCCGATAAAACCGAAAAACATGCAGCAGAGGATGGTCAGGGCCGAGGAAAGCCAGGCGGTGAAATAGGATTTCCGGATCAGAAAAATCTTGGTCTGAATAAACAGCCCCAGATTCAGCAGTATCAGCAGAAAAAGCACCGGATTGGCATAATAGTTGGCGTAGAGCTGAGTCTTGAACTTCGTGGCGATCAGGAACAGCAGCGCCACAGCCAAACTCAGCCACCAGAGGCCGTTGGCCAGAAGATCGGCGCGTTTTTCCAGGTCCCCGGGGGCCTTGAGGGCCAGCCAGATGGCGCCGTGTTCCATAAAAAGGACCAGAAAGAAGATGCCGCCCAGAAGGCCGTACCCGCTGAGCAGCGAGAACAGGTTGCCGTGATAGGCCCCGTTCTGATCCAGGGGAATGCCCTGGAAGATGTTGGCGAAGGCCACCCCGAACAGGACCGCCGGGGCCACGCTGCCGACGAAGATGCAAAGATCCCAGAACCCGCGCCACCCCTCATCCTCCATATGATGGCGGAATTCAAAGGCCACCCCTCTGAAGATCAGGGCGAACAGGATCAGGAGCATGGCCGCATAAAACGAGGAGAACATGGTCGCATACAGAATGGGGAAAGCGGCGAAGGTGACCCCGCCGGCGGTGATGAGCCATACCTCGTTGCCGTCCCACAGCGGCCCCATGGAGTTTATCATCACCTTTTTTTCGGTTTCGGTGCGTCCCATAAAGGGCAGCAGGGTACCGATCCCGAAATCATATCCGTCCGTCATAAAAAAGATCGCCCACAGGAGCGCCCAGAGGAAAAACCACGTAATCTGTAAATCCATTTTTCGTTACCTCCGCTATGCAGTTTCAGGAGACCCGACAGGTTCAGGTCCGTTGACGGCGATTTTGGTGATGAGATAGAAGCCGATGGCGCCCAGGGCGCCGTAGACCAGGATAAAGGCGGTCAGGCTGATGCCGACCTGAGAGGCGGTGATGGGCGAAACCGCATCCGAGGTCTTCATCAGTCCGTAAACGATCCAGGGCTGTCGGCCCACCTCCGCCACAATCCATCCCAGTTGGTTGGCGATATAGGGCAGCGGAATGGAGACGATCATCAGTTTTAAAAACAGGGGGGATTCGGTCAACCGGTCTTTCAGAAAAAAGCCGATGAAGGTGATCAGAATGAAGTACATGCCGAGGATCACCATTGCCTTGAATGAATAGGCGGTCAGCAGCACCGGGGGGCGTTCGTCCCGGGGAAAATCCTTGAGACCGCGGACCTCCGCGTCGATGTTCTTGCGGGAAAGAAGGCTCAGCATGCCGGGGATGCCGCCGATTTCAATCAGGTTGCGTTCGTCTTTTTCACTGGGCCAGGTAAACAGGTAGAGCGGGGCCCGGGTGGTGGTTTCCCACAAGGTTTCCATAGCCGCCAGTTTGGCGGGCTGCACCTTGCCGACTTCCGAGGCGTGGAAATCGCCTTCCACCGCCACCACGACGGAGGCGATCAACCCGATGACCAGACCGGTTTTGAAGGATCGGGTGAAAAAAGTGACGTTCTGCTTTTTAAGCAAATGATAGGCGCTGATGCCCATGACGAAGAAGCCGGAGAGAACGAATGCGCCGGCCAGAACATGGACCAACTGCAGCAGGGCGAAGGTGTTGGTCACCACGGCCCAGAAATCGACCAGTTCGGCCCGGCCGTTTCGAATATCGAACCCGACCGGATGCTGCATCCAGCCGTTGGCGATGATAATCCAGACGGCCGACATGCTGCCGGCGCCGGCGATCAGCCACATGACCGTGGCGTGGGCCTTTTTGGAGATCTTATTCCATCCGAAGATCCAGACCCCGATCAGGGTCGATTCCAGAAAGAAAGAGGTGGTGGCTTCAATGGCCAGAAGAGAGCCGAAGATATCCCCCACATAGGCGGAGTATCGGGACCAGTTGGTTCCGAACTGGAATTCCAGCGTGATGCCGGTGACCACCCCCAGTACGAAGTTGATCAGGAACATCTTTCCCCAGAATTTGGTCATGGAGAGGTAGGTCTCATCTCCGGTGCGGACATATTTGGTTTCCATATAGGCGACCATGAATGAGAGCCCGAGGGTCAGCGGAACGAACAGAAAATGGAACATGGTGGCGGCCGCAAATTGCAGGCGCGAAAGCAGCACAACATCCATACTTTTCTCCTTGCTTCAGTATAAACGGATTCCCGAACAATCAGAGGCGACTGGACCATATAAAATCTGCCTGCGCGGAATCGCCGGACCTGTTTTCGAAAAAAATACTGTAGAAAAGATTTTTCGAGGTCGACGTTCAGGCACAGGCAGATCGGTTACGGCCAAAAATCAATACCGTCATCGGCAGGCGTGCCGGTTACTCGAACCGGTTACCGTGAATCGGTCTTTTTGGCGGTGGCGTCCAGGGAACACTGGGTAAAGTCGATTTCCTTGCCGCACTTGTCGCATTTGTGGGAGCGGTCGAATTCATCGGAGAAGATCTCTTTTTCTTCGCCGCAATCGGGGCATTTGCAGGAAAAGGCTTCCAGGTTTTTGAAATTCTCGAATCCGGGGCAGTGTTGCGGGGTCGTCGTGTTTGCCATAACTTCCTCCCATTACAAGATTGTGGTTGTTGGTTTCAATAGATCCTATCCTCAAGAACCCAGTTTTGCGGTGATCTTCTTTCCGTATTCCTGGGCCATTGGAATGCCGCCGCCCAAAGAGGCCGATTTCAACATGAGCGGACCATCCACCATATTCATCTTGAAGATGTTTTCCATGGTGCCGAAAATACGCTCCGGCGCCTCTCCGCTCCAGCCGTGGGCGCCGAAGGCGCCGCCGACTTTCCCTTCTAGATCGGCCTTTTCGGCCAGAAACAGAAGGGTCTTCATCTTGTCAAGCATTTGGCCATGGTAGGTCGAAGAACCGAGGACCAGGGCATCATAGCCCTCCAGATCCGATTCGCTTTTGATCTCCTTGACATCCGCCACCTTGGCTTCCATTCCGGATATCCGGATCCCCTCGCCGATCAAATTGGCGATCTCTTGGGTTTCACCGGTTCGGGAAGCGTAAACAATCAGGACTTTTGGCATTTTCTCTCCTTTGCTTGATCCTTGCATTCCATTTGATCCGCTGGTCCTATTTGATTCGCTTGCCCTATTTAATTCGCTTATCCACGGCTTCCTGTTGGCAGTCCGGGGTATAACAGGTATTGTTCAAAAATTCGCATTTCTCCTGACAGTTCGGGCATTTTTCAGGAGGTGCATCCGCATTCAAGGTATACCCACAGTTTTGGCATTTCCAGCTGGTCATGGAATCACCCCCTTCCACGGGTTAAAAACTGAAAAAGCCACGCTACAGACAGATTGCGCCGCGGGTAAACCGTTGCCCATAGGGTGGCCCTTTGAATTTAAATAATGCACAATTCGGTCGAAAATTCAAGTGTCAAGATACGTCCGTTTCGCGAACCGCGGCCGTCGATCCCGAAGTTCGAGTACAAACCCGCTGTCATCGCTCTCGGTTCATTGTTGAACTGAAGCTTAAACTGAATCTAGTTCTTTTAATATAAGCCAAATTCATTTTTTAAGCAAGTCGTTATCAAGGTTCGCCAGAACTTTCCCGAACTATCTATGGAAAAGGCCTGTCGCCGGACACGCCGATCATCCGCAACAGAGATGAGGCCCGAAAAATAACTTGAGGTTCTTTGCACGAATGATTAGGATACATTTTTTGAACCTCGTCCCGTGAAAAGGTTTCTATGAATTCGACCGAATTATTCCATCTTCTGATCAAAACCAATCCTTTTGAAATTCTCGACCCCGACATCCTGGAAACCTTATCCGCCAAAATGACGGTCAAGGCGTTCGAGCCCAATACCTATGTATTCAAGCAGGAAGACCCCAGCCGGGACGCCCTCTTCATCATCGCCTCCGGGTTGGTGGAACTGACCCTCACCGATGACCGGGGAATGGAGACGGTGGTAGGCCTGAGGCGGGCCTATGATTTTTTCGGGGAAACGGTCGTGCTGTCCCGGGAGCGGTATCCGGCCTCGGCGCGGGTCAAGGAAAAACTGACCTGCGGTCTGATCCGCCGAAGGGATCTGGAAGAATTGATGTACGGATATCCCGAGTTCTGCGGGTTTTTCAACACCCTGCTGGCCGAACGGTTGCGCCTGTTGTATGGAGAAATCCTGGCGGAGCGCTCCATGAAGGGGTTTGCACGCATTCGGGGAGTCGACTCAAGTCTTTTTCGAAAACGGGTGAGCGAGATCATGTCTTATCCGGTGGTGACCTGCCGCACCGATGATTCGGTCACGACCGCTTCCCGGATCATGGACGAGAAAGGCATCAACGCCCTGGTCGCTCTGGATCGGACCCGGCGGCCCCGGGGAATTCTGACCGAAAAAAACCTGGTCAAATACCTGATCGCTCAGCAGACCTATCCGGTGGAGACCTGCCGGGTGGAAAACATCATGCACAGCAATCTGATGGCCATCAAGCCCCAAGACTTCATCGGCCAGGCCCTGGTGGCCATGATGCGGAGCAAGACCAAGCACCTGATCGTGCTGGAGCGGGAGGACCCGGTGGGGATTATCTCCATGACCGATCTGATCCGGACCCAAAGTGCGGGCACCCTGGTGCTGACCCGGGACATCGAATCCCAGCCGGACATCAACGGGTTGATTCTGGTGAGTCGGGAAATCCAGGATATCCTCAGCGCCATGGTCACGGAAAACGCGACCGTGGAAGAAATTTTCGATGTCATGTCGGAGCTGTATGAGCGGCTGACCCGACGGGTCATTCAGCTTTCCGAGGAGCGCATGAAGCTGGACGGGTGGGGCCCGGCCCCCGTGGAATACTGCTGGATCAACATGGGCGCTTCGGCCCGGTATGAGCAAGCCTTCGGCGCGGACCAGGACAACGCCCTAATTTACGCGGACCCGGAGCCGGAAAAAGCCGATGCGGCGGATGAGTATTTCAGACGGCTGGCCGATTTGATCGTGAAGGGGCTTTCCCGGTGCGGGTTTTCCGAATGCGCCCGGGGGGTCATGGCCACCCGGGCCGAATGGCGGCGGTCCCGGAGCGAATGGCTGATCCTGATTGAGGAGTGGCTTCGGTCCTGTGAACCGGGTCGAACCCGCATGGTCTTGTCTCTTCTCGATTATCGGCCGATCTGGGGAAACATGGTGCTGGCCGAAACCTTTCGGGACCGATTGTTCGACGCCTTTGCCGCCTGCCTTCGCTCCGACTACCGGGTGACCCGGGACGATCTGGCCCATCGGCTTCCGATTCGTTTTCTCGGCACCTTTCAGACGGAAGATTCCGGTCTCCACAAGAATGAAATGAACCTGAAACGCTCGGCCATTCTGCACATCGTCAACTCCATTCGAATGCTGGCGGCCAAGCACCGCATCAGCGAACCCTCCACCCTGGGGCGGTTGAAACAGCTGACGGAGTCGGGGGCGATCTCCCGGTCGGACGGAGACCTTTTCGCCCGAAGCTTCAAGCACCTGATGCGGTTCTGTATTCGTGAAAACATGAAAAAAGTCCAGCAGGGGCGGGAACCCGACAACTACATCGATCCGTATAGCCTTCGAAAACGGGAGCGTGTGATCCTCAAAGACGCTTTATCCGGTGTTTCCCGTCTCTTGAATCTGGTCAACGACGAATTCGACGCTTTTTGGCTGAAACAATTTACTTGATCGGGTTTCGTCTGATTCTCATGGGTCAGCGGCATTCTTTTTCCGAATTCGATTCATTTGTTCGTTAATTCCATAGAAAGTATTTGACAAGTATCCCCTCTATTCGATATAAAAGGTTCTCTTGGAATGACTGAGCGCTCGTTCAATGCATGTCAAGGGATACAACTTTTTTGGTGTTTTTTAAGACCTTTTATGGCTGAGCGTTCCATTTTACCCTTGGCGGACGGAATCGTTTTTGGGCGATTCCGGATGAGCAACCAACAATCTTTTCCGGAAGGGGAATACCGGTTCCCCTGACAGCCAGTTGGGAGGCGTGACATGACACAGACTCACAATATGACCGACTATGAAAAGACATATCGTGAATTCCAATACGATGTCCCCGAATTTTTTAATTTTGCGGGCGACGTCATCGACCAGTGGGCCGAAAAGCCGGACAAGCTGGCGATGCTGTGGGTGGACGACGCCGGCACGGAAATCAAGAAGACCTTCTCGGACCTGAGCAGGGCCTCCCGGCGGCTGGCCAATGTACTGGTCCGGAACGGCGTCAAACAGAATGACGTAGTCCTGCTGGTGCTGCCCCGAAACATCGAATGGTGGGAGGCGGTGACCGCCTGTATCCGTATGGGCGCCTTGGTGGCTCCGGGCACCACGCAGTTGACTTCCAAGGATCTTGAGTATCGGGCCAATCGGGCCGAAGCCACCTGTATCATCACCAATCACGAGATTGCCGCCAAGTTCGACGAGGTGGCGGACCGGTGCCCCACGGTCCGAACCAAGATCGTCATCGCCGAACCCCGTAAGAACTGGATCTACTACACCGAAGCGGTGGAAAAGGCCTCGGACCGGTTCGATACCGTTAAAACCCGAAGCGACGACAATTGCCTGGTCTATTTCACTTCCGGAACGGTCGGCTTTCCCAAGATGGCGCTTCATACCCATTCCTCTTACCCGATCGGGCACCAGACCACCGGAAAATTCTGGCTCGATCTCAAACCCGATGACCTCCACTGGAACATCAGCGATACCGGATGGGCCAAAGCGGCCTGGAGCAGTTATTTCGGGCCCTGGAGCTGCGGCGCGGCCCTGTTCGTTCACCACACCGACCGTTTCGACCCGATCAGGACCCTGGAGTTGCTGTCCCAATATCCGGTGACCGTGATGTGCGGGGCGCCCACCATCTATCGAATGCTGGTGCTTCAGGATTTGAGCGGCTTCAAATTTCCCGAACTTCGTCACTGCGTAGGGGCCGGCGAACCCTTGAACCCGGAGATTATCGAGGTCTGGAAAAAAGCCACCGGCTGCACCATTCGGGACGGCTACGGCCAGACCGAAACCGTGCTGCTGTGCGGAAGCTTCCCCTGCATCGAACCTCGGTTCGGTTCCATGGGAAAACCCTCTCCGGGGGTCGATCTTCAGGTGGTCGATGATGCGGGAAAAATCCTGCCCTCCAACACCGAAGGGGATATCGCGGTGCGGGTTCGCCCCGAGCCGCCGGTGGGATTGTTCAAGGAATACTGGAAGGAGCCGGACCGGACCGCGTCGTCCTTTCGAGGCGACTGGTATCTGACCGGCGACCGGGCCTATGTGGATGACGACGGCTATTTCTGGTTTGTCGGCCGGTCAGACGACGTGATCCTCACCTCGGGGTACCGGATCGGCCCTTTCGAGGTGGAGAGCGCACTGATCGAGCATCCGGCGGTGGCCGAATCAGCGGTGGTCTCCAGCCCGGATAAGACCCGGGGGGAGGTGGTCAAGGCCTTCGTGATTGTCGCTCCCGGTTTCGCACCCGGCGAGGACCTGGTCAAAGAGCTTCAGGACCATGTGAAAAAAGTGACTGCGCCCTACAAGTATCCTCGAAAGATCGAATTCGTCGACGCTCTGCCCAAAACGGTCAGCGGAAAGATTCGGCGGGTCGAACTCCGGAAAACCGAGTGGGGCGAATAATCGGCAGTGTGTGGATTCAACTTATATCCCGGAGGCTTTCCGTCCGGAGAAAACGGCGGGCGCTTCCCGAAATAAAGAGGTCGTGTTCAAAGGAGTTTCCATGTCCAAAAGCAGTGTCAATTTTGACGTATTAACCCCCGTCCATTTCATCCGCAGGTCCGCCGAGGTGTTCGATGATAAAACCGCCGTCATTTATGGTGAAAAACGCTACACCTATACCGAATTTTATCACCGGGTGAACCGACTGGCGAGCGGTCTCAAGAAGATCGGCATCGGCAAAGGCGACAAGGTGGCCTTTATCTGCCCCAATACCCCTCCCATGCTCGAAGCCCATTATGCGGTGCCCATGATCGGGGCCGCCTTGGTCAGCATCAACATTCGGCTGTCGGCCAATGAAGTGGCTTTTATTCTCGACCACTGCGACGCCAAAGCCGTGTTTGTGGACAATGAATTTTCCGAACTGGTGGCTGCCAAACTGGGGGAACTCAAGAAGATCGAGACGGTGGTCAATATCTGCGATGTGAGCGATGAAAAGCCCCTGGACGGCATGGATTACGAAGCTTTTCTGGCCGCCGGTTCCGAAGAACCGGTTCCGGTGGAGGTGGATGACGAGTACCAGGTGGCCACCATCAATTATACCTCCGGCACCACCGGGCGTCCCAAGGGGGTGATGTACCACCACCGGGGGGCGTATCTCAACGCCCTGGGGGAGCAGCTCGAGTTCAGGACCGATTCCCGGTCGGTCTATCTCTGGACCCTGCCCATGTTTCA
>JBKHDE010000172.1:0-10321 GCA_046541495.1 Desulfococcaceae bacterium | reverse complement strand
ACCTCGGGCGGTTCGTTTTTTACTACGCCGACGCAAGAGACGGTGGAGAACCCTTTTGAGGTGACGGTCGACACCTTGCCGGAGGCCTTGCCGCCGGGGGGCGCGGGTATTCTCCAGGTGCGCTTTTCCATTGCACCGGGATATGAACTGTATGCGGACAAGACCTCGGTGGATGTGGAAACGGTGCCGGGTATCGAGTTCGGACCGGTGAATCATCCCACGGCGGCGGAGAAGACGGGGCCGGAAGGGGAGTCCTACCGGGCCTATACCGATCAGGCCCGGTTCGAGATTCCGATACGGGTGGCGCCGGGGGCTCAAGGGGAGGACATATCCATTCCCCTGAAGGTGAATTATCAGGGGTGCTCCCAGACCGGGTGTTTTCTGCCCGAGGAGAAACAACTGACGGCCCGATTGCGGATCCTTCCGGGCACGGCGCCGGGCTTGGACGCCGGTATATCCGGGGGGGGTGCGGCTGTTGAACCCGAGGCCGGTTCCAATCCGTTTCGACAAACCGCGGCCCGGTTCGGGATCATCGGGGTGCTGGCCGCGGCGTTTGTGTGGGGTCTGCTCACCAGTCTGACCCCGTGTGTGTATCCCATGATTCCGGTGACCGTGAGCGTTATCGGGGCCACCAACGCCGGGAGCGTCTACCGGGGCTTTCTCATGGCGCTGCTGTATGTGCTGGGGATGTCTCTGACCTATGCCGCTTTCGGGGTCACCGCCGCCTGGACCGGGGGGCTCTTCGGGGCCTATGCCGACCATCCGGTGGTCCGTATCGTGGTGGCCGCCGTCTTCGTCCTTCTGGCTTTCAGCATGTTCGACATCATCCGGATTCAGGTGCCGGCATGGATGTCGACCAAGCTCGGCGGATATGCTGGGGCCGGCGGAATCGGGGTGTTTCTGACCGGGGCTGCGGCCGGCGCGGTGGTCGGACCCTGTGTGGGGCCCATGCTGGTGGGGCTGCTGGTGTATATCGCGGCCATCGGAGACAAGCTTCAGGGGTTTTTGATCATGTGGAGTTTCGCCCTGGGCATGGGAATGCTGTTTCTGGTGATCGGCGCCTTTTCCGGGGCGGCTGCCGCGCTGCCGAGGTCCGGGGTCTGGATGGTGCGGCTCAAGCAGTTTTTCGGGGTGTTGATGCTCGGGGTGGCCCTGTATTATATTCGGCCGCTGATTCCGGGTCCGGTTTTCACATTGATATTGGGGGCCTTTTTGATCGGCGTGGGGATATTCGCGGGGGCCCTGGACCGAATGGATACCGATGCCGGGGGGGTGGATCGGCTGCAAAAAGCGGTGGCTGTTCTGCTGTTGACCCTGGGCATCGTCTATGCGGCCCGTTTTGCGATCGGAGATCGCTTGATGAGCGTCTCAAATTATGGTAATCAGGAAGCCGTAGCCGGAATTCACTGGCTGGTGGATGAGGCCGAGGCCCTGTCCATGGCCGAGGCCCAAAACAAACCGCTCATGATCGAGTTTCGGGCGGACTGGTGTGCGGCCTGCCGGAAGATGGAAAAAGAGACCCTTCGGGATGCCCGGGTGATCGAAATGGCCGAACATTTCGTGCCCTTGAAACTCGATTTTACCGAGACCGCCGATCCGGTGGTGGAAAACCTGCGGCAAAAATACAGCATCATCGGATTGCCGACCCTCCTGTTCGCGGATGCATCCGGTCGGGTGTTGACGGAGCAGACCATCACCGAATTCGTGCCGGCGGAGGTGCTGGTGGCGCGGATGAATCAGGTCCGGTCTCGTTTATAAATGCGCCGGTTTTTTGTTCCCGGTGTGGAATGGTGAATTATAAAACAGCTTTTACGGAAGGGATCATGATGAAATCTAAACTCATGGTATGGGTGCTGATGTTTATATTCGTTTTTACCGCCTGCGGTTTCGCGGGATCGGACGACCCTGAAGAATCCAAGCAGGATATGCAGGTCGCCGCTGCGGACGGCATTCGGTGGTTGAATTACGACGAGGGGATTTCCAGGGGAAAAAGCGAGGATAAGAAAGTTTTTCTCAATTTCTACGCGGACTGGTGCCGGTATTGCAAAATGATGGACCAGAAGACCTTTCAGGACAAAGAGGTCATCGCCTATTTAAACCAGAATTTCGTGCCGGTGCGGGTCGATTCCGATAAGAACCGAAAGGTCTCCATGGAATACAATGTCCAAGGGCTTCCGGTCTCCTGGTTTATTTCCGCAGACGGGGAAAACATCGGCAGTCAGCCCGGGTATATTCCGCCGGAGATGATGCTGCCGCTGCTCAAGTACATTGAGACCGACAGTTATAAGACGATGAACTTCCAGAAGTTCCAGGAAGGGCTGTAGAGACCCCGCAACGCTTACCGCCTGAGCCGGTCGATATATCGACGGATCAGGCGGAAAACAATCGACACAATGAGCCCGCCGCTGGCCACCATGAGGAGGACCGGGACCCAGATATGGTGGTAGAAGGCCGGAGCCATTCGAGCCACGGAAACACCCGCCGCACTGAACAGAAACACCCCGTCCAGAAACAGGATCGTGAGAATGCAGACCGCGGTGGTGTCATACCACGGGACAAAGGTTCTTTTGAAAACCGGGCTTTCTTCGAGCAACATGATGCTTATCCTACCCGTAAGGAGGGTCCGGCCGCAAGCGGAATTCATGGTGCCCGGCGATTTTTTTCGTCCTTCTTTTGAAACGGTTTTTCCGTTCCAATCCCGTCGGTTAGCCATCCCATATATGCCGTCGTGGGTCGCTTTGCCCCTATATATTGATTTTTTTTGTTGACACATAACAATATATTGCGGTAATCTTCAATCAAGCGTACGGTGACGTACGGTGCCGCATTCTTGTGAATGTCCCACCGGTATTCTTATCTGTTTTCTGACAAACCGTGACTATGCATAAGACTCTGTATAAAAGGAGTGGAGGTGACGCCCGTGTTTGATACGATCCAGAAACGCGACGGAAGGGTTGTCGAGTTCGATTCATCCAAAATTACGACGGCCATCGCCAAAGCCGGCAAAGCGACCGGCGAATTCGGCGAGCGGGAGGCCAAAAAGCTGACCCTGCGGGTGCTGACCCTGGCCCATGAAATGCGGTTCGGTTCGGTTCCGGAGGTGGAGGAAATCCAGGATGTGGTGGAGCGGGTGCTTCTCGACTCTCCCTTTTCCATCACGGCCAAGGCCTACATCCTCTACCGGGAACAGCACAACCAGATTCGAAAGATCGCCACCAAGGCCCATGTGGATCTGGTGGAGCACTATATCGAACGGCTCGACTGGAAGATCAAAGAAAACAGCAATATGTGCTATTCCCTTCAGGGGCTCAACAACTACATCTCTTCCGACATCACCTCGGAGTACTGGCTCAACCGGATCTATCCCCCGGAAATCCGCAATGGTCATAAAAACGGAGATTTTCACCTTCATGACCTCAGCCTGCTGTCGGTCTATTGCGTGGGCTGGGACCTCAAAGATCTGCTGATGCAGGGCTTTCGGGGCGTGGAAGGAAAGGTGGAAAGCGCACCGCCCAGGCACCTTCGGTCGGCCCTGGGCCAGATCGTCAACTTTTTCTATACCCTGCAGGGGGAGGCGGCCGGGGCCCAGGCCATTTCCAATTTCGACACCCTTCTGGCGCCGTTCATCCGGTTCGACGATCTCGACTACCGGGAGGTCAAACAGGCCATTCAGGAGTTCGTCTTCAATATCAATATCCCCACCCGGGTGGGCTTTCAAACCCCGTTTACCAACATCACCATGGATCTGTTCGCGCCCGCCGTTCTCAAGGATCAGGCGGTGATCATCGGCGGAGTCGAGCAGCCCGAGACCTACGGCGAGTTTCAGGCGGAGATGGATCTTCTCAACCGGGCCTTTGCCGAGGTCATGATGGCGGGCGACGCCAAGGGCCGGGTCTTTACCTTTCCCATTCCGACCTACAACATCACCAAGGATTTCGACTGGGACAACCCCAACCTGGACATGGTCTGGCGAATGACCGGCAAGTACGGGATTCCCTATTTTTCCAATTTCGTGAACTCCGACATGTCCCCGGAGGATGCCCGATCCATGTGCTGCCGCCTGCGTCTCGACAACCGGGAACTGATGAAGCGCGGCGGGGGTCTTTTCGGGGCCAACCCGCTCACCGGTTCCATCGGGGTGGTCACCGTCAACCTGCCCCGAATCGGCTACACGGCCGATACCGAAGCGGCTTTTTTCAGCCGCCTGAAGGAGATGATCCACCTGGCCAAGGAGAGCCTGATCATCAAGCGAAAGATTCTTGAAAACTTCACCGATAAGAACCTCTACCCCTATTCCAAGTTTTATCTGAGGGAAGTGAAAAACGGCACCGGGTTTTACTGGAAAAATCATTTTTCCACCATCGGCATCATCGGCATGAACGAGGCCTGCCTCAATTTTCTGGGCGAGGACATCGGCACCGATCAAGGACAGCTCTTTTCGGGAAAGGTGATGGATTTTATTCGGGAAGAAATATCTCAAATACAGGAAGAGACCGGCGCCCTGTTCAACCTGGAGGCCACCCCGGCCGAAGGCACCTCGTACCGGCTGGCCATGCTCGACCGAAAGCGGTTCCCCCATATCATCTGCGCCAACGGCGAACCTTGCAGCGACGAGGATGCCTATTACACCAACTCCACCCAGCTGCCGGTCAACTATACCGATGATATTTTCGAAACCCTTCGGCTTCAGGACGATCTGCAGAGCAAATACACCGGCGGCACCGTGCTTCATATCTTTCTGGGGGAGATGGTCCACAATATCGAGACGGTCAAGAGCGTCATCAAGAAGATTTCCGCCGGATACCGGCTGCCCTATTTCACCCTCACCCCGACCTTCAGCGTCTGCCCGAATCACGGGTATTTGAGCGGCAAGCAGGAGGGCTGCCCCATCTGCCACGGTGAAACCGAAATCTATTCCCGGGTGGTCGGCTACCTGCGGCCGGTCAAACAGTGGAACGACGGCAAGCAGCTCGAGTTCGTTCGGCGAAAGACCTTTCAGGTCGCCTGAGACCGGGGACACACCCATGCGGATCGGCGGGATTCAAAAGAATTCCTTTATCGATTATCCCGGAAAGGTGAGCGGGGTCCTGTTTGCGGCGGGATGCAATTTCGACTGCCCCTACTGTCATAATCCCCAGCTGGTCCGGGGGGACGGGGCGGGCGATGCCCTCATCGAGGAATCGGACATTTTCGATTTTCTGGCCGCCCGCCGGGGGCTTCTGGACGGGGTGGTGATTTCCGGCGGGGAACCCACCCTGCAAACGGACCTGGTCGCGTTCTGTGAACGGATCCATGAGATGGGATATCCGATCAAACTGGACACCAACGGCAGCCGTCCGCAAATGATCGAGGAATTGATTGAAAGGGGGGCGGTGGATTATGTGGCCATGGATCTCAAGACCGATCCGGAAGGCTACGCACCGCTGATCCGCAAAAAGAATGACCCCGAATCCATTATCGAATCGGTTCATCTGATCATGGATTCGGGGATTGATTACGAATTCAAAACCACCTGTGTCAAACCCCTGGTGGATGAAACAGTGGTGGAAAATATCGGCCGCCTCATTCGAAACGCCCGTCTGTATGCCCTCCAGCAATACCATTCGGCGGAGGTCCTCCATCCGGAATTCTTTGAAGGCGAAAGCCGGCTTTTTTCCGAGGCGGACCTGAAGCGGCTGCAGGCAGCGGCCGCCCCCTGGGTGCGGGAATGCATTCTTCGGTGACTACCGAAAATTGACCACCCCCACCTTCTGAAACGGCACCGACTGGCCCCATCTGCCGGCGACATCGAAGTTCAATTGGCCGGCGATTTCATAATCGGCGGAAGCGCCGCGAATTGCCGACAGGCCCGACCGGCCCAGTTCCATAAAATCGACATTGAGCGGAATCTGCAACCGGGTGGCGCCCTGGCCCGAAATCGGGCCGACCTCCCGCACTTTTCCTTCGGCCATCTCTATTCCTCCCAGTTTCACCGAATAATCGAGCCCTTTGGGATGGAGTGAAAATGAGTTCTCATTTTTCAGCCGGAGGTCGAAAACCAAAGATGCGCCGGCGGTGGTGAATCGGTCGACCCGCACCCCTTCCACGGAAATCTCCGGCAGTTGGGGGATGTCGAATTCGCCGGCGGCATGGTAGGGGATGTTGAACGGGCCGACCCCGATGGTGCCGGACAAATCATAGGCGGCCGTTTCGGCGGATTGAAATTCGGACAGGGATTCATAGAGATCCATAAAGTTGAAAGTGATGGGCAGCTCCACGGTTTCCGAACCGGCGGCCTTGAGCCGCAGATCCTGGCCGGTCACCCCTTTGACGAATTTCTGATCATTGATCTTGAGGTTGTAAGTCATGTTTCGAATGCTCAGCCCCATGGGATTGGAATTGATCAGTTCAAAGGTAAAGACCGGGGTGGCATCAAACAGGGAGATATCCCCCAGGTGCATGCCCCTGAAATGGACCTCGGGCGGATCGATGAGTTGCTGCATGGTGGCGCAGCCGCTCGCCATCAAGAAAACGGCCAAGCTCAGACATAAGGCTGTTTTTTGAATCATGGTATGGAATCTCCGTTTGGTTGGATTTTACATGGACGGGGTTGACTTTCGAAAGCCGATCGGGCGATGTCGGCGGCCCATCGAAGCAGATCCTCGGTACCGGCATGGGAGGACCATCGGGAGCAATACCCCCCCTTGTATCGGACCCTCCGCCGGACATCGGGATGAGCCGATGCCAGGGTTCCCGGATGGGGGGAGACTTCCAGCAGGTCGATATCGTTCCATTCATCTCCCAATACAATAAACGGGTCGACATTGAAAGCCCCAATCCCGACACGTTTGCTGGGCCGGGTCGGATACACAAAGAGCTTTCGTGTTTCGCATCGAATATGCCCGACGATTCCGGCTTCGGCCAGGGCGGTCTCCACGGCCGTCCGGGGGAAGGCTTCGGATTCCGGAAAGACGAGACCCAGGCAGTTTTCATAATCATGCAATCGCCGCCAGTGGGGAAGACGCCGGCAGATCGGCTCCCAGGGGTCTTGCCGGGTGGGGGAGTCCGGGGAGACCGAATCGGAAGGGCCGGACTTCGGAATCAGCCGCGGCCGGGTCAGAAGGCCGTTTTCCAGTACGAATCCCTGAAAAGAAATGCCGTTCAGATGATCCAGAACCCGGCCCACGCTGTGAGCGTTGCGTCCGGTGGCGATGATCACCGGAAGAAAGCGGGCGATCTCCCTGAGCAGATCGGCGGTCGTCCGGCTCATGTATTGAATCCCCGAAAGACCGGGAATCGCCAGTTCCGCAGGCTCGGGGTGAAGCAGGGTGCCGTCGAGATCCACCGCCAGACATCGGGACCGTTGCGCAGCCATCAACCTCATCGGACGACGTTGAGATCGCAGGCCGCCTGAGTCCGGTAAAGGTCCAGGTCGCCGACCTGATAGACCACCGGCACCCGTCGTCGTTTCGCCAGCGCCAGCAGCAGCGGATAATGTTTCCGGACTTCGGCGGCGTCGGCCCGGAAGTAAAGGGTTTTCGGGTCGGCGTTGATGAGGGCCCGGCAGACTTCATTGGTGTGGAGCCGAAGGTCGGTCTTTTTAAAGAACGGTTCGGCTCGATTTTCGGACTCGAAGGGTTTAGAAACATCAGGGACTTCGGAGGGGTCCGGGCAACGGGATTGCCAGGCGGAGACCAGGTCTTTCCGGCAGTATCGGCGGGGAAAGGTGTACGCAGAGAAAACCTCGCCCGGTCGTTCGATAAAGGTTCTGGAAAAACCGAGGGTGGCGGCGCCGGTGAAGCAGGCGGTGGGGCAGAAGAGGTCCCCTCGGTGGCCGGAGAAATCGGCCCAGCCCCAGGGATCATTCAGCACCGCCAGGGGGCCGGCATCGAGGTCTCGCAGGGCCCGGGCCACCCCGCCCCGGCCGGTCCAGCCGTCCACAAAAACCACGGTTCGGTCGGGGTGGGACTGTCGAATCATCTGAAGCGCGGCCCGGTCGATCCCCGGTCCCACAAACAGGGACATCGACACCGCAACGGAACCGGGCAGAAGGCGGGTGAGCCAGTCGGCGATGGGAACCCCGGCGCGAAGAATGGCGGCGAACAGAAGTTTTTCCGGGTTCGGCTCCCAGTGAAGAACGGCGCCGGCCAAACGTCCGGCCGCGGTTCCAACCGCCGGATCATTCAGACAGGCTTTGACCTGATCCCAGAATCGGTCATCCAGTTCAGGCTCCGGAGAGGGGGTCGACCAGAAGGTGTCATCTCCGGTATAAGCCCGGTTCAAAGGGCGGAAATATTCCCGATCCCGGTACGGGTCGATCTTTTTGCGCGGTTGTACATAGACGGTCTGGCCCCAGAGATTCCGGGGATGGGTCGCTTCGATTAAATTCATGATTCGGGTGAAGGATGATGGTCGGCGATCTTCAGAATGTCCACCGCATAGCCCGCTTCGGACAAAAGGCCGGCGGCCGCTTCGCCCACCGATGCGTCGATGGGGTCATAGAGCAGGTGAAGCGGCGGGCAAAGCGACTGGGGATTGTAGAGGTAGTATCCGCCCGGAATGTCCATGCGGTTGAAAATGTATTTCCCGTCGATTTCCCACGGACTCAGGGTAATATGGCGAAGGTGAAGATCGGGGTTGACCTGAACCAGGGGCAGGGCCAGATCCACGGCTTCGCCCACCGCCAGCAGAGAACCGGTGAGGCGTCGCGGACCGGATATGTTTCGAGGTTCCGGTCTCACCCCGGGCGGCGGCTGGTTTCGAAGCCCGGGGCGCAGCCGGGGTAAATGCCATCCGATCCCCGGTTTATGGCTGATGACGGCATCGGCGGATTCTATTGCGGGAAAGCTGTCCTTTTCATCCCCGGGTTCGACCACCGCCTTCCAGGAAGGGGGGACGGCGGGAAACAGGGTATGGGTGGAAAATACAATTCCCTGTTTTCCCAGCAGCGCCCGAAACCGGATATGGTGGTGCGGAGCCCGGGTATCCAGGAATGCGAAATACCGCACCCGTTTCAGATGGAGGCGGCGGCACAGGCTTATAGAAAGATGAAGCAGGGTGCGGCCGGTGGTGATTTCGTCTTCCACAAACCAGAGTTCACCGGATCGACCCGGCGGAAAGGGAAGAATGTGCTCGGGTCCATGAGAGTGGCTTTCGACGAACCGAATGCCGCATGCGGGCCGTCGGGTGGAGCAGATCCATTCAGCCTGAATATCCATTTTGCCGAGGATTTGATGAAACAGGGCGGAGGGAATAATCCCCGACTCCGCCAGACCGATGATCAGGGGCGCTCCGGTGAGAGGCCGGTGTGTGAGTGCGCCGCAGAGCAGATCTTCGAGGCGGGACTTCCAGCGGCAAAGATCCGCGTCGTCGGTGGAGCACAATTTCCCCAGGCAGGAAAAAGTGATGGCGTGGCGACGCCGCACATTGTTTTCCCTTTTCAGGTGGTAGACCTCTTTTTTTAAATGAATATGGGCGGTTCCGGTGAACATGAGCCTTTATATATCCTGCTTTTGGTCTCGAATCAAGGCGAGATCGAGGGCGGCGCTTCAGAAAAGCATTGAAAAAACTAGCCATTTTTCACATAATAACCGCCATTCAAGAATTCGGCTTTACGGCCAAGAAATTCAAACGGAACCTGTGAAATGGAAAACAAGACGGAAGATTCCTCCCAAGAGAAGAAAAGCCGAGCCGTGCGGATATTCGATATTATTCGCAAAATATGGGCGGATTCCATTCGGTTTCTCAAGAAAGATATCTGGACCGCCCGTCCGGAAGCCTACGATCCGCCCAAATCGGTCCTGATCCGAGCGGTGCGGCTTTTTCTGGTCACGATAAAGAAGTTCAATGCCAACGATTGCGTGGTCCGGGCCTCGGCCCTGACCTATTTCACGCTGCTTTCGGTGGTGCCCATCGCCGCCCTGGCCTTCGGCATCGCCTCGGGGTTCGGATTTAAAAAAATGCTGCGGTCCGCCCTACTGGAGAATCTCCCGGGCCAGGCGGAGGCGGTGCAGCAGGTGATCGATTTTGCCGAAAAACTGCTGGAGAACACCCAGGGGGGGCTGATCGCCGGTATCGGCATCATCGTTCTTTTCTGGGCGGTGATTCGAGTGCTGGGGCAGTTTGAAATGGCGCTCAACGCCATCTGGGAGGTGAATCGGCCCCGGTCCATCATCCGCAAAATCAGCGATTATCTGTCCATCATGTTTGTTGCGCCTATCTTTTTGATCATGTCCGGCAGTGCCGCCGTTTTCCTGAAAACCCAGTTGATCTATTTTACCGAGCGGGTGGCGTTTCTGGAAATATTCGGGCCGGTCATTCTGTTTCTTTTCCGGTGGACCCC
>JBKHDE010000171.1:0-10461 GCA_046541495.1 Desulfococcaceae bacterium | reverse complement strand
GACATGGACATCGAGGCGGATCTGGGGATCGATTCCATCAAGCGGGTGGAGATTCTGTCTTCCTTTGAAGAAAAAATGCCCGAACTGCCGCCGGTTTCCCCGGAGATGATGGGGACCCTCAAGACCCTGGGCCAGATCGTGGATTATATTTCGGATTCCTCCGGACCCGAGGTACTTCAACAGGGTGGAGATGGAGCCCCCGAGACCCCTCAGGCGGCTGATACCGCAACTGAAATCGGGACCCCGGGATCCTCCTCCGGTTCCGCGTCGGCCATCGAGGGGACGCTGTTGGAGGTGGTGAGCGAATTGACCGGGTACCCGTCGGAGATGCTGGCCCCGGACATGGACATCGAAGCGGATCTGGGGATCGATTCCATTAAACGGGTGGAGATTCTGTCTTCCTTTGAAGAGAAAATGCCGGAACTGCCGCCGGTTTCTCCGGAGATGATGGGGACCCTCAAGACCCTGGGTCAGATCGTTGAATATCTGGTGGAGACCTCGGGAGAAAGCGTTTCCTCGGAAAAACCGGCTTCTTCAACGCCTGCTGCCTCCCCCTCCCCGGCTCCGGAATCGCCCCCCGAAGCGGATATCCCACCGAGTCGGGTTGAAAGACGGGTCATCAATCCGATTCGTATGCCGCTGAAGGCGACCCACACGATAGAAATCCCCGCTGATCGACCGGTTTTTATCACCAAGGATTCCACAGGTCTTGGAGCGGGGCTCGCCGAAGCATTGAAAGACAAGGGGATGCAGGTGGTATTGGATTTCCCGGAGAAGCTCCTGGAAGCCGACCTTTCCGCGGCCGGAGGAATGGTGATCCTGGCCGATGCCTGGAAAGATTCCAATGACCGATTCCTGAAATCCGCTTTTGAACTGGCCCGAAAAGCGGCGCCCGGCCTTCTGGCATCCGCATCTGAAAAGGGAGCCTGTTTGGCCACCGTCAGTCGAATGGACGGCCGCTTCGGGTTTTCAGAAAAAGGATTTGAAAACAGCTATCACGGCGGATTGGCCGGTCTGAGCAAGACCGCATCCGTGGAGTGGGACAGCGTCTGTTGCAGTGCCGTCGATCTGGATCCCGACTGGAACGATTCGAAGGCGATCGCCAAGGCTTTGGCTGCGGAAATCCTGTATTCAGGGGCGGTGGAGGTGGGATTGGACGCCGAATCCCGGTGGGAATTGACCCTGTCCGCCTCGGACTATCCCCAAGGAAAAATCCACCTTCAGACCGGGGATGTCGTCATCGTGACCGGCGGCGCCCGGGGCGTAACCGCCGCCGCCACGGCAGCCCTGGCCCGGGAGACCGGCCCCCTTACCATCGTTTTGCTGGGGCGGTCGCCATTGCCGGAGTCCGAACCGGAGTGGCTGGCTTCCCTGACCGATGAAGCCGCCATGAAAAAGGCCATCCTGGAGCACGAATTTCAAGGCCGTTCCGTTACACCGGCCGAGTTGGAGACCGCTTTCGGGAAACGACAGGCCGGCCGGGAGATTCGACAAAACATCGACCGGCTTCGTGCCGCCGGTTCCGAGGTCCTCTACCGTTCCGTGGATGTGCGGGAGGCGGTCGCCGTGGATACGGTCGTTCGGGAGATCCGAAAAACCCATGGACCGGTGAAAGCGGTGATTCACGGCGCCGGCGCCCTGGCCGATCGGTTCATTGTAGACAAGACCCCCGAACAGTTTTCCAGGGTATTCGACACCAAGGTATTGGGAATGGAGGCCCTGCTGAAGGCGGTGGCCGATGATCCGCTTGAATACCTGGTTTTCTTTTCCTCCGTGGCGGCCCGGATGGGCAATCAGGGGCAGGTCGACTATGCCATGGCCAATGAGGTGCTCAACAAGCGGGCCCGGCTGGAGTCTCTGAAGCGGCCGGACTGCCGGGTGATCGCCTTCAACTGGGGGCCCTGGGAGGCCGGCATGGTGACACCTTCGCTGCGCCGGGAATTTGAGCGTCAGGGGATTCAACTGATTCCGTTGGGGGCCGGGGCCCGGTGTATGGTGGATGAAATGCGCGGGGATGCGCAAGGACCGGTGGAGGTGGTGATCGGCGCCGGGTTGACACCGGCCCGGGACCACCTCACCCCACCCGAGGTCGAATCTCGTCCCCGCACGGTGCCGCGGGCCTTGACCCTCTCTTTTCAGCGGGAGCTCGATCTGGAGCGGTACCCCATTCTCTCCGCCCATATTCTGGCAGGGAAAGCCCTGGTTCCGTTTTCTCTGATGACCGAATGGCTGGGCCATGGGGCGCTTCATGAAAATCCGGGTCTTTTTCTTCACGGTCTGGACAATATCCGGCTTTTGAAGGAGGTTGAAATCCATCGCGGATCGAAACGGCTGATTCGGCTGCTGGCGGGCAAAGCCAAACGAAAGGGCGGGATGTATGAAGCCGATGTGGAAGTCAGAGACGGTTTCAAGGGCAAAGACGACCGGGTCCATTTCAGCGCACGGGCCATTCTGACCGATATGCCGCCTCAAAATCCCCCGGATTTTTCATCTTCTCTGGATATCCGCACCAAAACCTATACCCGGCCCATGGACGAAATCTATGATGCGGTGCTCTACCATGGGGTGGACCTTCGGGGGATTCGTGAGATCTTGAGCTGTTCCTCCCAAGGGGTGGTGGCCAAGCTGGCGCCGGCGCCTTCACCGGACCGCTGGATGGCCGAACCCCTGCGAAGCCGATGGATCGGTGATCCGCTGGTCCTCGATTCGGCCTTTCAGATGGCCATTGTCTGGTGCTACGAAGAAAAAGGGGCGCTCTCGCTGCCCAGCGCCGGCACCTCTTACCGCCAGTACCGGCAGCAATTTCCCCCTGACGGCGTAATCGCCGTGCTGGAGGTTCAGAAAGCGGATAACCGGCGAATGGTGGGCGATTTCACGTTCCTGGACGGTGACGGCGCGGTGGTGGCTCGGTTGGAAGGATATGAAGCGGTTATGGATGAATCTCTGGTCAAGATGCTGAAGGCGTCCTGATCAGGCAATTCGCGAAAATCAGAATACCATCCGAACGCCGCCGGGGGATGAATCCCCCGGCTGAATCCGAAAAAGCCCGCTGAAGCGGGCTTGCCTATGGGGGGAATTCGAGAGGGGAGAGCGCTTGTTTTCGTCCTGCTGAAAGGGATTGAGGGATGCCCGGGTCGGCTCAGGGCGAGGCGATGTCAATAAAGCATCCGCCGTTATCCCCGGAACCGCCGTCTGAACCGGGCGGCGTCGGAGTGCCGGCCTTCCCCGGCCCCGACAGCACCCGAATGATGCCGTTGATTTCGGCGTCCCGGTCGGCCATGCCGCCGTCGGCGACCATCAGGGTGATTCGGGTTCGATCGGGGTTGAACACGGCATCGGACCCGAAATCGAACCATCGGTCATCCTCGGTATAGCCGAACCATGAAAACCCCTCTTCCGCCGGATCGGAAAGATAAAAGGTGATCGATGCGCCGGCGCCGGGTTCCTCGGTCTTTACCACCGCTTCGGTCAATCCGTAGGTCAGGCTTTGGGGACGATTCATCGTCTCCTGAATTTCGGCGGGATCGAGTCCGCGAAGACGGACCAATCGACCCCCGTCGACGGCAATGCCCATTTCGGCGGTCAGGATCGGCGTAAATGTGAGAACATCGGGCGGAAAACCGGTGATGCCGTTGTCTTCGACCCGGACCGAAAAGGTTTCGGAAATATCCCCGCCGTCACCGTTTTCAACGGTGAGCTGAAAAACCAAAACAGCCCCCTCGGGATCCACGATCGGGGCCACAAAAGAGGGCTGTTGGGCCTGTTCATCGGAAAGGGCGACCGAAGGCCCGGATATCTGATTCCAGGCATAGGAAACCGCTTCTTCCTCAAACCCCGGCGAATTCAGAAAAACCGTACTTCCTTCGGGAAAGGTCCCGATGGGCTCGCCGATATCCAGAACGGTCACCGCCACTTCATCGGTATCCGCTGCATCGCGGCTGTCGACCACGGTGAGCGAAAAGGACAACCGGTCGCCACCCGCTCCGACTTCCGGGGCAAAAAAGGTGGCCACCGGCCTATCGGCGCCTTCCAGATCGACCGCCGGTCCGGCGGTCTGTGTCCACTCATAATCGACAGGCCGGTTTTCGGGACCATCCGGGTCCGATGAATTCGAGCCGTCCAGGATCACCTGCCGGTATTCCTCCACCGTGAGGTCCGCCCCCGCATCGGCCACCGGCGGTTCATTGGGACCGACGGTAACGGCCACCGTGATCTCAACCGAGTCCTGATCGGTCAACGGACCCGGTGTGCCGGTGTTTCCGAGGTCATTGCTTTCCATCATCAAGGTGACCTGTCCGTGCCAGTCCGGCGGCGGATCATACCGCAGGCCTTCCAGTTCCACGTTGACGGCACCCTGGGTTCCGGTGATGGTGATGGTGTCGGTTCCGTTCATTTCCACCAGAGCACCGGAATCTTCTTCCACCGTGAGGGTTCCTCGGGAAACGCTTAGGGTCACCCTCAGGTTTCCGCCGTTCAGGTCCGGGTCGCTGACGATCAGCGCATTGCCGTTCAGGGCGGAAAAGGTCAGGGGAATATTGCGCGGGGTGACCTGGGGGCCGGGGACGGTATTGACGGGGGGATCGTTTACCGAATCAGCCTCATCCTCGGAGACTCCGTCTTCGGCGGGCGGATCGGTATCCGGAACGGCCGGGGGTTCCGCGGTTATCCGTCCCCCCGGGGGCCATGCACACAGCAAAATAAGGATCAAAAAAATAAAAAAACGGCGGCCCCGGGGGAATCGGAAGGGAAGCTTCATTTCGGCCTTTGGGTTTGGGGGGGTTACTCCATCACCAATAGCACGACCCGGCGGTTCTGAGCACGGTTGCTTTTGGTGTCGTTGGGCTCCAGAGGTTTGGATTCTCCGTAAGAGATCGTGCTCATTCGATGCAGCGGAATGTCGTGGTGGGTGCTGAGGTATTTTCGAACCGAATCGGCCCGGTCTTGTCCGAGTTCCAGGTTGTATTCGTCGGAGCCGATGTGATCGGTATGCCCCTGAATTTCGATGAAGACCGCCTCGTTGTCGGCGATAAGATCCCGGGCGAAGGCATCCAGGGCGGCTTTGGCTTCCTCCGACAGGGTGCTCTTTTTGTACCCGAAATGGACCGATTCATCGGTCAGGGTGACTTCATACAGGAGTTTGCCCTTTGCCAGCTTTTTGGCTTCCTCGGCTCTTTCCAGGGCCTCGTCGATGAGATTCATCTTTCGGGCGAGCCTTTCCTGCTGGGCCTGGGTTTCGGATTTGAGAGAATCGATCTCCTGCCGATTTTCTTGGATTCCCTGCCGAACATCATCGATATTTTGCCGGACCCTGCTGATTTCCGCTGTCAGGGCTTGATTGAGCTGGTCATCCACATACCCCTTGCTGGCGCATCCGGCCGTCAGCCAAACAAAGCACATTGTCAGAATACACATCCACGAAAACGATCGTTTCATCTCTCTCCTCCGAACAGGGCCGCGGGTTGCATCCGGAAAATTCAGGCCCTCTGAGCGGTTACGATATCGAGGATCGGCTTCTGAGCAATTCATTGGCCGCAACGATATCGTAGGCGCGGTTCGGGTCGAATCCGCCGGACTTCTTTGCATAGATGGCGGTTGCCTCCTTGATGGCCCGGTAAGGCACCCAGCCGTGTTCCTCCCACATGTTTTCATCATCCTGATTCCACATTCGAAAACTGACGTCCGGTCCGGTTCGCCGAACGTACATTCGAATGCGTTTGTTCCCGGGGAAAGGATAATAGTATAGACCCCTCTCATCTTGCATCGTAAAATTCCCCTTTTTCCCTGGCGATCTTTTTCACCCGAAGCAGTCCGGGGCTGTTGTGCAGGTACATCAAAGCGGTTCGGCAGTCCAGATCCATGAAGTATTTTTCCAAATCATCGAACAGGACCGGCCGGTCGGGCCAGGTAAACTGTTTTTTGGTTTCTTCGAATTCCCGCCACCGAACATTCAGGTCGGGATTATTTCCGAATACCTCGTCACGGGCGGCATCACAGAGAAACATTTCGCAGACGATGGGTTTGACCCGCCAGAGGCAGCCCCCTTCGGCCAGATAAACGCATTTGAATCCGTGGTTTTCTCTGTTCAGGACCGCCGTCAGACGGTCGATTTCCGCGGGTTCGGAGAGCAGGAGATTGACCACCACATCCCCGAAAAAGGTGATGATGCCGTCTTTGGAGCAGCAGGCGCTGAGTCGGTTTTGATAACAGGTTCGGGTGCAGATATCGCTGAAGTGTTCGGTCAGAAACGCCGCCGCTTGGCGCCGAAAACCCAGGTAATCGCCGATTTGAGCTGTTAGTTGCGCTTTTTTGTGAAGCGGCAAGGCAAGAAGGCGTCGGCGGACCGCTTCTATGGATTCCAGTTGTTCGGCTTGGTAGCTGTTCATAGTAAGGTTTAAATAGGCAAATAATTATTGCATGTCAAGTAGATACACAATATATTTAAATAATGAAAACACCTATCAAAAAAAATTTTCGGTCATCGGCGCGACAGGTCCTGATCCTCTGGGGCCTGGTCTTATGGATATTCACCCCGGGTCTTATCGGCGCTTATCCGCTCGACGCGGAGCCTTTTACCGGCATCGCCCGTCTGGAAGGCTACCGTCTGGCCCAGGAGGGGAAGGCCCGGGCCCGGATTCAGCCGCCGGGCGCCCTGCTGCCCCTGGATGCGGTGGACCTGCGGCTGAATAATCATCCCGACCTGACCCTGCCGCCGCCGGACCCCCGGTTTACGGCGCAGATCAAAGACCTTCTGGGCAGGGAAGCGGATCGCTACGGCATCGCGGTCCTGGATGTGACTGACCCCGAAAACCCCCGGTATGCCGAACACCGGTCGGAAGTGGACCACAATCCGGGCAGTATCGGCAAACTGGTGGTGGCCATCGGGGTATTTCAGGCCCTGGCGAATATTTATCCGGATGATATCGCGGCCCGTCAGTACGTATTGCGGGCGTCCATGATCAAAGCGGATGATTTCATTCAGACCGATCATCACAAGGTTCCGCTCTGGAATGCCGACACCGGGCAGATGCGCTATCGACCCATTCAAATCGGGGATACCGCTAATTTTTATACCTATCTCGACTGGATGCTCTCGGCCAGCTCCAATGCCGCGGCCAGCATGGTGATTCGGGAGTTGATGCTGCTGGTCCATTTCGGCAAGAACTATCCGGTAACCGAGGCGGAAATCGATGCTTTTTTCAGGGATACGCCCAAAAGCGAACTCTCGAATCTGTTGCTGCGGGCCCTTCAGGACCCGCTCACTCGAAACGGATTCGATACCGATCTTCTACGGCAGGGGGGCTTTTTTACCTGGCGGGGAAAACAGCGGGTTCCGGGAACCTCCAGCCGCGCCAATGCAAGGATTTTGATGCAATTTTTACTGAAACTTGAACAGGGAAAGATCGTCGATCCGTTTTCCAGCCGGGAAATCAAGCGGCTGCTCTACATGACCCAGCGGCGCATTCGGTACGCCTCTTCCCCGGCCCTTGAGGATGCGGCGGTCTATTTCAAGTCGGGGTCGTTGTACAAATGCCGGTCCGAACCGGGGTTCAAATGCGGCAAGTACATGGGCAACGTCTACAACCTGCTCAATTCGGTGGCGATTGTCGAACACCCGGCCGGGGAGCGGCGGCTCCACTACCTGGTGGTGGTGATGTCGAATGTGCTGCGTAAGAATTCGGCGGTGGCCCACCAGACACTGGCCACCCGGATACAGCGGCTTATGGAAGCCGAGTATCCTGTTGCAGTTCCAGCCGGGAAAGCCGGGGCGGATTCTGAAAAATAGCATCATCCAATCCCACGATGAGATCGGTCAGCCATTTCCCCCCGTTGGGGTTTGCGGCCAGGGCCACGGCGATATACCGGCGCCCGTCCCGTTCAATGATTCCGCTGTCGGCATGAAACTGTTTCCAGGTTCCGGATTTTCTGTAAATGGAGGCGTCGGGCCGGGAGCCTTGAAGGCCCCTGACGAACTTGTGGCGAATGGCGGGGTTGCCGAGGATCTTTTTCATTTCCCGGCTGAATTCGGGGCTGACCAGAAGCCCGTTTTCCAGGAGGTAATAGAACCGGGCCACCTGAAGGGCGGTCGCCCCATGAGACAGGTTGTGAAGCGGGTCACGTTTGAAGGCGGGGGATTTGCCGTATTCCTTTCCGACCCAGAGCCCTCCGTTTTGCGCGGGATCGTACAGACGGTATTTGGGGGACTGAAGCAGGTTGGCCAGAAACGATTTGCCCACCCGGTTGAGCGCTTCGGTGGCCGCCGAATTGGACGAATTCCGAATCATCCGGGTCAGCAGATCCCGGGTTTCCTGGTTGAAGGTCAGGGCCCCCTGCCCAATCCGCTCAAAGGCCCCCAGCAATATGGCGATTTTAGGAAGACTGGCGGCATACATCATTTCATTGCCGTTGACTGCGGCCACTCGGGGGGCGGCCCGATCCGAGATGTCCACCAGGGCCACGCACAGGGATTTGTCGGCGACCGCACCCTCTAAACGAAGTTCGGCGATGGCGGTTTCCAATGATGTTTGAAGAAGGGGATCGAAGCATTCTCCCAACGGTGGGCAGGTCTGTCGGGCCTGAAGCGGGATAACGACGATCAATTGAAACAGCAGTACCCAAGTCGTGAATCGAAGAGTTGTTTTCATGACGCAGCGTTATAATGGGTTTCAGGGTTTTTGTAAATGTCAAATTCACGAACGGTCAGATCCAAGGAGTGTTACGGGAAATATGTTGCGCTTCGAACCCTGGTGGTGCGCTCCACTATTCTGTTCACCAATTTTTTGCTCATTTTGATGGCGCTCTACCATCTCAAACCGGCCAGCCGGTCTCTCTATCTTCAATTCCACGGGGCCGACAATCTGCCGTATGTCTGGATCTGGACCGCCCTGACGATGATGGCTTTTTTACCGTTCTATCACCGGCTGGTGGCCCGGTTCAGCCGGTTTCAGGTGGTTGTGGGCACCTGTGTGACGATCAGTTTTCTGTTGATTCTGTTTCGTCTTCTTTTCATTCCGGGCGGGCGAATGGTATCGGCCTGTTTTTATATTTTCGTGGATATCTTCGGGGTGGTGTTGGTGGAGCAGTTCTGGAGCCTGACCAATTCCATCTATAATACCGGGGAAGGGAAGCGCTGGTATGGGTTTATCGGCACCGGCGGATTGATCGGCGGGGTTGTCGGCGGGTTGCTTTCCGCGTTTATTATTCAAAAAACCGCCATTCAGACCCCGGGCCTTCTGCTGGTGGCGGCGTTGATCGTGTTTCTGATCGCCGGGTTGACCATCTGGATGAGCCGTCTCGGCCTTTACTGCGAAATCGAGGGCATCGATGAGCCGGAAACGGAACTCGGCGGATGGCGGGCACTCGGCAAAAGCCGCTATCTTCTGCTGATCGCCGCCATGCTCCTGCTGGCCCAATTGGCCTCGCCTTTGATTGATTATCAATTTCTAAAAACGGTTGAGGTGTATTATCCCGAGCGGGAGGCCCGAACTGCATTTCTTTCCTTTTTATTCAGTATGCTCAGTCTGGTGTCCATCGTCATTAATCTATTTGTGACGCCCTTTATCCATCGGCTTTTCGGGGCGATCGGCGGACTGCTGGTTCAACCGGTGTTGATGGGCATTTTTGCATCCATTTTTATGGTCCAACCGGTTCTGTTTTTCGCAGGCGCCCTCAAAATCAGCGATCGAGGGATTTCTTATTCGATCTATCGGGCTTCCAAAGAACTGCTGTATGTGCCCATCGATCCGGTGTTGATCTATCAAGCCAAGGCCTGGATCGACATGTTCGGCTTTCGAATCTTTAAGGTGTTAGGGTCTTTTTTGATATTGCTGTGCACCCAGTGGCTTCCCTACAAACTGGACGTGAGTCAATTGAGCTGGTTTTCCATCGGGATCTGTATCCTCTGGTTCGGGCTGATTATGGTTTTGCGGTTGGATTATCGGGTGCTGTATGGGAAATATGCGTGATCATCCGGCTTTTTTATTTGGCTCCGCTGATGACCTTGTAAGTCAGGCAGACCAGATGTTCGCCCAATCGTTTCATATCTGTTAGGGCGAGCTCCATCGAGATCTCCGGCGTAAACAGGGAAATGCCGTAGCCGAAAATCTTGGGCGAAATCGTCACAATGATCTCGTCGATCAGGTTTTCTTCGGCAAACAGCGAGTTGACTAATGCCCCTCCCGCAATGATCACCTCCGACAACCCCTCCTTTTCCAGATCCTCCAGAATGGTTTTTGGCTGTGCGTCGGTAAAGACCAGATTGTCCCATCGGGACACACGGCTTTTGTCCCGGGTCATAATTACGTTTTTACGATCCGGAAGCGGAAAGCCGATGGTATCGAAGGTTTTGGACCCCATGATCATTGCCCCCGCCTTTCTGGTCAATTCCACAAACAACCGTTTGTCTTCCCGGCCGGTCCAGTCCGGAAAATGGTCGGGGGTTTTGCCGATTTTGCCGTCGAGGGT
>JBKHDE010000170.1:0-10505 GCA_046541495.1 Desulfococcaceae bacterium | reverse complement strand
CTTTAGTCCGCAGATCGGGGCCGCCTATCAAGCCGTTGAATGGCTGGGGTTCAAGTCCAACCTGGCCCGCTACGTCCGGGAGCCCGCCTTTTTCGAGCTGTTCGGGGACCGCGGGTTTCTCATCGGCAACCCCGACCTGGAGGCGGAAACCGGGGTCAATTTCGATATCGGGTTCGAGATCGATGTGCGCCGGCCGGACCGCCCGATTCAGGGAGTGTCGGTGCGGGCCGCCTATTTTTACAGCGATATCGACGAATTGATTACCCAGGTCTACGACGCCCGCGGCATCGGCCGGTCGGTCAATATTTCCGAAGCCCGAATCCACGGGTTCGAATCGAGCCTGGGCATCGATTTTCTGGACCATTTCACCTTCACCGCCAACGCCACCTGGCAGGACCCGGAGAACCGAAGCGATATCGCCGCCTTCGACGGGAAGAACCTCCCCGGCCGGTTCGAAACCGCCTGGCTGGCCAAGCTCGAAGGCCGGTATGCCGGCGTCAAGGGCTACCTCGAATACCGGGAGGAGTCCGATCTTTTCTACGACACCGCCAATCTCCTTGCGGCGGAAGACAAGGAAGAGATCAACGCCGGCGTTTCCTGGCTCTATCGGCAGGTATTGCTCACCCTGACCGCAAAGAACCTGGGGGACGACCGATACGAAGACTTCAAGGGATACCCGCTTCCCGGGCGATCCTATTTCGTCACCCTGAAATATGAATGGTAGGGATGAATCCACATGACATGAAACAGAAAGGAGAGGTGGGATGAAACAGAGATGGCGTTTTTCAATCAAAACGGCGGCGGCAGGGTTCTGGATCTTTCTGGCTGTCACCCCCTTGGGGGCCTCGGCGGCGGACCAGACCGCCGTGATCGCCACGGTGGCGGCGGACTACTCCAGCGGCGCCCATTCGGTGGTCTCGGTCGACCCGGCCGGCGGCCCCCGAACCGTTCAGAACAATCTGGTACCCACCCCGATCTCCGACATCACGGTTGCGGCCCACGGGGATCATTTTTACCGGATTGAACGGTTTCAGGCGGATAATATCACCAAATTCAGCGTGGCGGCACCGGCCGACCCGATCTGGCAGTTTTCCACCCTGGACCCCGGGGAAGAGGGGACCAGCAACCCCAATGACCTGGTCTTCGTCGATGACCGGAAGGCCTATCTGCTCCGGTACGGCAAAACCACGGCCTGGATCGTCAATCCCTCCGCCGCCGACGAGGCCGGGTTCAAGATCGGCGAACTGGATCTCAGCGCCTACGCCGATTCGGACGGCATACCGGAAATGATCACCGGGGTGATCGCCGACGGCAAGCTTTTCATTGCCCTCCAGCGGCTGGATCGGGACAACGGCTTTGTCCCCTCCAACGACGGATATGTGGCCGTCTTCGACACCGCCACCGATACCGAGATCGACACCGGCACCCCCAATCCCGAGGGGCTGCCGGGGATTCGGCTCCCCATCCGGAACCTCGGCGCTATCCAGTACCTGGAAGAAAACGACAGCGTGTACCTCCAGGGGGTGGGGGATTACGGCAGTTCATTTTCCGGACGGGACCCGGAATATTCCGGCGGCATCGTCCGGATCGATCCCGTCACCTACAATGTCGCTATGGTGGTGGACGACGGCGATGCCACAGACCATCCCTACGGCAATATCTCCGGGATGGGGATCGTCTCGGCGGACAAGGGCTATTTCGTCGGCTACGCCGGCTTCGGGGACAATACTCTCTACGCCTTCGATCCGACCACCGGCACGGTGTTCGGGGCCGCCAACGACCAGTTGGCCGGAAAAAACATCACCGGGATGGAGGCCGGGGCCTTCCCGGATGCCAACGGCATGCTCTGGGTCAGCAACGCCACCGACGCCCGGGTGGTGATCCTGAATCCGGCCGACGATACCATCGACGACACCGTTTCCACCGGCCTGAACCCGACCCGGATCGTCTTTGCCGGCGGTGAACCCGCCGCGGACGAGGATTCGGATGGCGGCGGGGGCGGCGGCGGATGCTTCATCGATGCGGCGGTGAACACCTCGGCTGGGATGAACCTCTGGATGATCCTGGCGGGGGGTCTCGGAATCGGACTGATCCGGGCAACGCGGAGATAGCATCGACATCGATTCACGCTTCTGAAAAACCTACTTTCGAGGAAGGGGGTCGTTTTATGAAAACCGGTATTATCGTGTATGTGATCGGATCCCAAACCCGGGATCAGGCGTTTGATGAGCAAGCGGCGACCCGAGGACTGGGGGTCTCGGCGGACCGGGTCTCCTACGTCTTTTCGGGCGAGGGCGAGGAATCTCTGGTTCAGGCCTGGATGGAGATGACCGTCCGGGGCATGGCCCGAATCCTCTGCATGGCGGGCGAGCTGGTGCAGCCCTCTCTGGTCCGTCTCACCGGCCGGGAGCTGAGACTCAGCGGCATCTAATCCGGTGGATGCTGCGGGCCCTGTCCAAGAGCCTGCAGCATTCGCCCTGCCCAGAGGATCTTCTACCCAATGCGATTTTACAGGTTTTTTCCGGCAGGCCTGATGCTTCTGTTTTTTTGGGTTTTACCGGCCGATTCGGCCGGCCCGCCCGCCCGTTTTTCAGATACCGCCGGACGCCCGCTTGCCTTTGAATCCCCGCCCCGGCAGTTGGTTTCCCTGGTCCCCTCGATCACGGAAATCCTGTTCCGGATCGGGGCCGGGGATGCGGTCGCGGGCGTCACCGTCCACGACACCTTTCCGGCGGAGGCCGCGTCCACACCGGTGGTCGGCGGCTTTTTCAATCCCTCTCTGAAACGGATTCGGGCGATCCATCCCGACCTCATCTTCATCGCCGACCTTCATCGGGCGGTGGCGGACGCCTACGCAGAAAGCCCAACCCCCCGGCTGGTTCAACTGCCGCTGAATTGCCTGGAAGATCTTTACAGGGCCGTCCGTTTTCTGGGCCGAGTGTTCGACCGGGAAACGGATGCCCAGGCGCTGGTTCAATCCATCGGGGCGCGGCTGACGCACACCCGACGGAAAACCGCCGGCGTTCCGGAGTCCCGGCGGAAACGGGTGCTCCGCCTTATGGGCCGGGACCGGGTCATGACCCCCGGAGACGATTCCTTTCAAAACGAGCTGATCCGGTTGGCCGGCGGTATTCCGCCGGTCTTGGGAAAACCGGGGAAGGTCGTGTCGGTCACCCTGGAGGAATGGCAGAATTTCAATCCGGAAGTCATCTACGGCTGCGGCGGAGACCGGGCGGTGGAGGAAACCCTTCTGAACCGCCCCGGATGGCGGGATGTGGATGCGGTGCGAAACGGTCGCATCTTCTATTTTCCCTGTGATCTCACCTGTCGGCTTTCCACCCGGACCGGGGATTTCGTGAGCTGTCTGGCTGCGCGGATCTATGAAGACGAATGGGCCGATCTGCCCCCGGTCCTTGCGGATGCGGTGACCGGCCGCCGCCCGATTTCCCTGAATCTCGATGGGGTGGCCTCCGCCGAGGTGGTCGAGAGCAGGCTGTTCGATTATCCCCACCAGACCCTCCTGGTTCATCTCTCCGCGCCCATGGCGGTCGTCTCCACGCTGGAGGGGTTCCGCACCGGTATCCGCCATGTGGGCAACGGGAGTTCACCGCCTCAGGTCTGGGGAATCTATGGGCGGATCGGCCTGGAGGAATCCCGGCGCCGGCTGCTCGAAGTCCTCGATCGGCACCATCGCGACACCAGTCTTCTTTTCACCGGCGCCGAGATGGACCACCTGTCGGTGCAGCACCGCCGATACCGGGGCATGACCGTCTGCGCCCTGGTCACCGCCGGGGTGAAATCCAATGCGATCCGGACGGCCGAAGACATCGGGGCCTATTACGAACCCGGCACCGTCAACATCATCCTGCTGACGAATATGAAGCTCACCCCCCGGGCCATGACCCGGGCCGTCATCACCGCTACCGAAGCCAAAACCGCCGCCCTCTGGGATTTGGACATCCGGTCTTCCTATACCCCGCTCACCAACCCGGCCACCGGAACCGGCACCGACAACCTCATCGTTGTGGAGGGAAACGGCACCCCTATCGACAATGCGGGGGGCCATACCAGAATGGGCGAACTGATCGCCAAAGCGGTCTATGCCGGGGTACGGGACGCGGTTTTCAGGCAGAACGGGGTCGGGCCCAATCGCAATGTTTTTCAGCGCCTCGGGGATCGGCGGGTTCAGGTGGGGGGCCTCCTGGCCGATTGTGAATGCGGCCGAAAGAAGCGGGAGCTCGCCGGCCGTCTGGAAGAGCTGCTGCTGGAGCCGGTCTATGCCGGGTTCATCCAGGCCGCGATGGCCCTCAGCGATCAATACCAAAGGGGCCTGGTCTCTGACATCAGCGGGTTTCAGGCCTGGTGCGGCCGGGTATCCGAAGAGATCGCCGGTCGGCGGGTGGACCCCAAGCCGGTGTTCACCTTTTCCGAGCCGCTTCCTCCGGTCATGAAAATGGCCGTGGAAGCCCTGCTGACCGGGCTGGCAAACCGCTCGGCAGCAGAAGAATGAACCCTTTTCAATTCTGAAATGGAGCCCATGACCATTCCCATTGTACTGTCCGCATTCGGCACCACCACCCGCGCTCTCGACACCTATGCCTTTATGGACCGGCTGATCCGTCGCCGTTTCCCGGACCATGATATCCGATGGGCCTATTCCTCCCGAATGGTTCGGGACTGGATCAAAATGCGTCGGGACATCGATTTGAAGCATCCCCATGAGGTGCTGAACGATCTCATCGCGGAAGGCCGCGACTGGGCGGTGGTCCAGTCCGTTCACCTGATGTGCGGACACGAATTCAACCGCCTGGTGGCGGAGGTCCAGGGATGTGCAGTTCGAACATCCGTCGGACTGCCGGTTTTGGCTGCGCCGTCGGATTATGAACGGCTTGGACAAGTCATGAAAGACGGTTTCCAACAAAAAGAGGATGAAGCCCTGGTACTGGTGGGACACGGAACCGATCATCCGTCCTGGTCCAGCTATATGGCCATGAATCAGATGTTCGCTGAAACGATCGGGCCGGGCGCCGTTCATGTGGGCATGATCGAAGGGGAATACCTCTCCCCGGAAGCGGTTTTGGACAAAGTCAGGGCCGGCCGGTTTCACCGGGTCTGCCTGGCCCCGATGATGCTGGTGGCCGGGGTCCACTTTCAGGAAGACATCGACGGAACATCCGATTCCTGGCGGGCCGTATTTGAAGCGGCCGGCATCGAAGTCCGGGTGGAGAACCGGGGGCTCGGCATGCTGCCGGCGGTTTCCGACCTTCTTGCCGACCATATCCGGGAGGCCATGGATGTCATTCCCGACCGGGTCTGCGACAGACAGGTCCGTCCCGACCCGAAATCAGACCGGTCCCAACCACGACAGGGTTCCTGACCGAAAAAGGAGAACATCATGCATCTGTACTGGCGCATTCAGCAGGATCTGGATTGTCTCGGCGAATTCATCCGGTTCCATGATCCGGCGATGATCCGATCTCTCCGCAAATGGGCGCGGAAAAACATCACCGGGCTGGTGCTGGCGGAAGGCTGGTTTCAGGACGGCATTCCCCTGACGGGCTGCAACTGACCGTTTGACCCGCTGGGGACAGGCATGGTAAACCCCTTTCATGGCTTGATTCATCTTGGGTGCATCGGCATGGATGCCGGGAGGGGTGCGGTTGGCATGGACACGGACATCACCTTGACCGAACCGGAGCATTTCGCGTTTGCGGTTCTCGACTCCCTGTCCGCCCATGTCGCGGTCCTGGCCCGAAACGGGCTGATTCTCTATACCAATCAGGCCTGGAAACGGTTTGCGCGCACCAATGACATCCGGATCCGTCCCGATACGCTGCATGTCAATTACCTGGAGATATGCCAGTCCGCCATCGGGGATTCCGCAGATGAGGCCCGGGATGTCTACCAGGGGATCACAGACCTGATCGACCGAAGGATCGATGAGTTCGTCATCGACTATCCCTGCCACTCACCGGACCGGCAGCGGTGGTTTTACATGCGGGCTACCCGGTTGAACCTGCCGGGGGAGGTGCGCATCCTGGTCAGCCATGAAGATATCACGCCCCTGAAACGGATCGAAGACAAACTGACCGTTCAGACGGAGCGCCTGAAGGATACCAATACCGCCCTGCGGGTGCTCCTGGATCAGCGGGACAAGGACCGGAACGACCTGGAAGAAACCCTGGTGTCCCACTTGCGGGCCCTGATCTTTCCCTACATGGACCAGCTGGCGCAAACCGCCCTGGATGACCGCCAGAAAAAACTGCTGGACATTATCCGGTCGCATGCGGAAAATGCGCTGTCGCCCCTTCTGAGCCGGTTTTCCGCATTGGAAAATCAATTGACCCCCATGGAACTGAAAGTGGCGGTTTTGGTAAAGGAGGGGCGCTCCACCAAAGAAATCGCCGGCGTCCTGTGCGTATCGGCGGATGCGGTCGATTTCCATCGGAAAAACATCCGCAAAAAGCTGGGCCTGACCCATCGGAAAACCAACCTCCAGTCGTATCTCGCCTCTTTAAAGTAGTAGATTTTTCCTACCGTTTTCCTCCGCAATCTCTCCTCTTGAGAAAACCTGCCGGGTGGATAACTTTAATCCATTAACATCCATTGACGGTGCGGAAAAGGGCATATGCGGTGAACCCTTTGACCGGGAAAGCGCTTTTCCCACCGCCCCTTTACAAAAGGAGGTTGACCATGCTGTGCAGTCTATCCAACAAACTCGACTCTGGTACCTTGGAATCGGTTCAAAACCTGGAAAAGGAACTGGGGAAAACCCTCCTGATTTACAGCTGCCACGACGTAAAGCCGTCCGCCCTCAAAGACGAAGAGCTGGAAAAGATTCGAAGCCTCGAAAACCGGCTTTCCGTTTCTCTGGTGGCGGTCGACGCCTGATTTCCTCTTCAGCCGCACTGCCTTCGGGTCGGCGGCGGGGGATGCCGTTGACCCTGATCCGGCATCCCCTCCGCCGAACCGACCCCGCCGTTCCTTCCTGCCATTCTCCATTGACAAATCGATCCATATTCGGTAAAGAGGGGTTCCATTTTCAAGGTGCCGACAGGCATAATAGGGAATCCCGTGAGAATCGGGAGTGGTCCCGCCGCTGTATTCGGGGACGAACGCCGCAGCATGCCACTGTTTTGAAGTCAAAAAACGGGAAGGCGCGGCCGGTAGGATGATCCGAGAGCCAGAAGACCTGCCTTGAACCATATCATGCTGCTCCCCGGGTCATGGGAGAGATGAACAAGGGTCAAGTAAGCTGGGTGCAGCCCTTCGAACCATCGGGTTTGAAGGGCTTTTTTTATGGGAAACACCACAGGAATACACAGGCAGGGATACCGAACGCGGCTGCTTCGGCAAAGGTCCGCCCCGGTTTTTTTCTGCCTCTTTTTTTTGGTAATGCACTCGGGATTCGCCTTCAAGGCGGGCGCCAGAGAGTTGGTCGATCAGACCGGCCGGACCATCGCCGTGCCGGAGGATCCCCGGAGGGTGGTGGCCCTGGCTCCCAGCATCACCGAAATCGTCTTCGCCTTGGACCAGGAGGGCCGGCTGGTAGGGGCGACCCGGTTCAGCGACTATCCGGCGGCGGCCCGGAAACTGACCAAGGTCGGCTCCTATGTCCGTCTCGATCTGGAGCGGATCACCGCACTGGCGCCCGACCTTTGCATCGCGGTCAAAGACGGCAATCCCATCGAAATCGTTCGGCGCCTGGAAGACCTCGGCATCCCCGTTTTTGCCGTCGATCCCCGGGACCTCGATTCCGTGATGACCGCCATCGACCAGATCGGCCGGCTCCTGAATGCCGGGGATCGCGCCGATGCGCTGGTGCGGGATATGGAAGACCGAATCGATCGCATTCACCGCCGTGCCCAAGCCGCCTCCCGCCGGCCGGGAGTTTTTTTCCAGATCGGAATTCAGCCCATCGTGGCGGTAGGCACCGATACATTCATCCACAAACTGATCGAAACCGCCGGAGGCCGGAATCTGACCGCCGGGGAGGTCCCCTATCCGCGGTTGAGCCGTGAGCAGGTGCTGGCCCTGGCCCCGGAGGTGATCCTCATCACCTCCATGGCACGAGAGGAGACCTTTGTCCGAATGAAGGCGGAGTGGGCCCGATGGACCGACCTGCCGGCGGTGCGGCAGGGCCGCATCCATCTGGTGGATTCGGACCTGTTCGACCGGCCCGGTCCTCGGATGGTGATGGGCCTGGAACTGCTTTTTGAACTGATTCACCCCGACCTCGCCCGAAAGGCCCCGAACTGATCCATGGCGCCCCTGTACCGACGGATGGCGGCTGTTTTATCAGCCCTTTCGGCTGCCCTGGTTTTGGCCGCGCTCCTTGGAATTGGCGGCGGCTCCAGTGGGCTGGGCGGAATCACAGAGGTGGTCGGCATCCTTTTCGGACGGGAATCGCAGACCCCCATGCTGTCCGACATCGTCTGGCGCATTCGGCTTCCCCGAACCCTGCTGGCCGCCCTGGTGGGGTCGAGTCTCTCCCTCGGCGGACTGGTGTTCCAGGCACTGCTCCGGAACCCGCTGGCGGAACCTTATATCCTGGGGATTTCCGGCGGATCGGCGGTGGGCGCCATCATCGGGATTCTGCTGGGGCTGGCCCGGTTCCCCGGGGTCTGCCTGTGCGCCTTCGTCGGCAGCATGGCCACCCTGATCCTGGTGCTGGTCATGGCCGCCGGCGAAAACCGGCTTCAGAAAGACGCGCTGCTCCTGTCCGGGGTCATGCTCAACGCCTTCTGTTCGGCCGGAATCATGTTCCTGGTCTCTTTGACCCAGGACGCCCGGCTTCACAACATCCTCTTCTGGCTCATGGGGGATCTCTCCCTGGGCAGTCTGAAGGAGGCGGGGGTGCTGGCGGGGCTGGTCCTGCCCTGCTTTCTGGTGATCTTCGCGTTTTCCCATCCGATGAATCTGCTGCTGATGGGCCGGGAAACCGCCGCCACCCTGGGCGTGAACACTGCGGCTGCAACCGTGGCGCTGCTGACGGTCACCTCGCTGATGGTCAGCGTCACCGTCTCCTATTGCGGGCTGGTGGGGTTCGTGGGCCTGGTGATGCCCCACCTGCTTCGGCTGGCCCTGGGTCCCGACCACCGCATTCTGGTCCCGGCCTGCATCCTGGGCGGCGGGGCCTACCTGATCCTCTGCGATCTGCTGGCCCGAATCCTGCCCGAGCAGGGGGAGATGCCCACCGGGGTGATCACCGCCATGATCGGGGCCCCGCTCTTTATCCTCCTGCTGCGGCGATCCCGCTCGTGACCGCCCTCGCCGTTCAGGACCTGACCTTCGGCTACAACGGCCGCAAGGTGCTTCGGGAGCTCGATTTTTCGGTTCCCCGGGGGTCCTTTTTCATCGTCATCGGCCCCAACGGCTCGGGCAAGACCACCCTGATGCGGCTTTTAGCCGGGGTGATGGACCCGGCCGGCGGCCGGATCACCGTCCTCGACCGGCCCCTTCGGTCCTTCGGCCGAAAGCGCCTGGCCCGGCATCTGGCCTATGTGCCCCAGCTTCCGCCCGAACCCCTCCCGTTCACCGTTCAGGAGGCGGTGCTGATGGGCCGCGCCCCCTATCTGGGGCTGCTGGGCGTGGAGGGGAAGATGGATGCGGAGACCGCCCGCCGGGCCATGCGGTTCACCCGGGTGGACCATCTGGCGGACCGGCGCCTGAGCCAAATCAGCGGCGGTGAGCAGCAGCGGGTGCTGATCGCCCGGGCGGTCTGTCAGGAGCCGGATATCCTGCTTCTGGATGAGCCCACCGCCTTTCTGGATCTCGCCCATCAGATCCAGGTGATGGACCTGCTGGAGCGTTTGAAAACCGAACAGGGGGTGACGGTGGTAATGGTTTCCCACGATCTCAATCTGGCGGCCATGTACGGGGACCGGCTGCTGCTTTTGAAAGGGGGCCGAGCCGTCGGGTCGGGGCCGCCGAATGCGGTGCTGACCTATACCGCACTGGAGGATGCCTATGAGTGTGTGGTGCTGGTGGACCGGAGCCCGCTCGGGGATTTTCCCCGGGTGACGCCGGTTCCGAAACGTTTTGAAAGTGGTTAAAGGCGCGGCACGGGAGCATCGGCAGGAGCGATTCCGCCGGTTACGTCTCCTGAACCGGCGGAATGGGTCCGCTCCCGGTCGCGCCGACCCCTGGAGAAGGCCTCGGGTGCCCGTTGGCCGCAAGGCGCGGAAGGCCGGGGATGGCCTTGACATCACCCGGGGCCTTTTCCAAAAACAATACCCGGCTTCGCATTGGAATTCAAGGCCGAAGTTTTTTATAGCCCCCGAACCGGTCACGGGACCGGGATCGGGTATGATCAATCGTTCAGTTGAAACGGAGGTGTAACATGTTGAAAAGAAAGGCTGTTGTTGCGATGCTGCTGTGGTGTCTGGTTTTCTGGAGTTCCGCGGCTTTGGCCGGAGCGCATGCCGGTATGGAACATGCGGGTCCCGGGGACAAGGGAACGGGAATCCTTCTGGTCACCTTCGGCACCAGCATTCCGGAGGCCC
>JBKHDE010000169.1:0-10557 GCA_046541495.1 Desulfococcaceae bacterium | reverse complement strand
TGAATTAAAGTAAAATAATCAAAATGACTAGGGTCAGTAGATCAAGAGTTCTGAATTTATACACATCCAGGATCAAAGTACTTATCGGTAACTTCTAATATCTTGACCTCAAACTACCCCCGCCTTACCTTCATCCTATGGAAACCGGATCACGCATACGCCTAATTCTCTGGAAAGCGGCCAAAGCCGTTGAAAAGGTAGATCGCGCCAGCATCTCGGAGACGGGGCTGGGGTTGACCGATTTCGCCATTCTGGAAGCGCTGCTTCACAAAGGGCCCCTGACCATCAACGCCATCGGAGAGAAGGTGTTGCTCACCAGCGGGTCGATGACCGCGGCCATCAACCGGTTGAAGAAAAACGGCCTGGTGCGGCGGGTGCAGGACCCTGCGGACGGGCGGTGCGTTCATGTTCACCTGACGGAGGATGGAAGAAGGCTCATCGAAAAAGCCTATGCTCTCCACCAGAAAAACCTGGAAAGGGTCGCCGAGGTGCTGAATCCGAAAGAACGGGACGAGCTGGTTCGGCTTTTGAAGAAGATCGGCGTGCATGCTAACGGAATGGATTTGCATTAGCCGCATGTTTCGGGCGGTATTCGCAGGCACTTGACCCCAGACCAGTTTAATATTGCTCCATGGAGGCGAACATGACCTACAAAGACATCGTGGAAAAACGACGCGCCATCAATTTTTTCGATACGGAGCGGTCGGTTCGAGAAGAAGACTTGAAAGAAATGATCGAGATCGCCGCCAGGGCCCCCTCCAGTTTTAACCTTCAGCCCTGGAATCTGATGATCGTTCGAGATCCAGATGACAAGGCCCGGCTTCGCAAACACGCCTGGGATCAGCCCAAGGTGACCGAAGCGCCGGTGGTGCTGATCGTTCTGGCGGATAGATCCGGATGGCACACCGGCCATCCCACGGTCGAAAAAAATTGGAAGGAGATGCTCGCCTCGGGAAAGATGACCCCGGACAAGCGGGAGTGGTTCACCAAAGCCACCCGATCCCTGTACACCTGGAGCCCGAACGCCGAAACGGCTTTTGCAGTCAAAAACACCGCCTTTTTTGCCATGGGGCTGATGTATGCCGCCACCAGCCTCGGTCTGGAAACCCATCCCATGGACGGCTTTGACCACGAAGGGGTCCGAAAGGAATTCAAGATTGCGGAGCAGTATTGGATTCCACTGCTTTTGGCGATGGGCTATCTGCGGCCCGGGGTGGAGGTGCTTCCCCCGAAGTGGCGGAAATCCTATGATGAAATCGTGGTAAGCTTCGAATGATGGCGGACTCAAGGATCGAAGGAAAATCGAACCGCCCGCGGTTCACGGAAGTGAGGAACACGGAATGTCACTGATCGCCAAACTCATTACACTGAGGCGAGATTTGAAGGCCAAGAAGCCGAACCGATGCGACCGGTGCGGTCTGTATTACAGCGATGAGCAAAAGGAATGTCCCCACTGCAAAGGATTGTCCGATGAAGGGGTGGCTGCGCTTCAGAACCGTCAGCAGAAAACCCAGGTCGGGAATATCTGGCACCTGATTCTGGTTTTTGCCGGGCTGGCGATTCTGTTCGGTATCCTATCGATGATGATTTGAGGAAAGGAATCATTCCCCCAGATAAGCCTTCTGCACCTCTTTGTTTTCCAGCAGGGCCGATGCATCATCCTCCAGCACGATCCGGCCGGTCTCCATCACGTAGCCGATATTGCTGGTGGTCAGGGCCATGTGCGCATTCTGCTCCACCAGAAAAATGGTCATGCCGTTCTTGTTGATCTCCTGAATGGTCTCGAAAATCTTTTCGATAATCTTGGGGGCCAGGCCCAAGGAGGGTTCGTCCAGCAAAAGGAGCTTGGGCTGCTGCATCAGGGCCCGGCCGATGGCGAGCATCTGCTGCTCCCCGCCGCTGAGGGTGCCGCCCTTCTGCCGATAGCGATCCTTTAGCACCGGAAAGAGGCTGAACACCCATTCGATATCCTGCTGAATTCCTTCTTTGTCTTTTCGCAGATAGGCCCCCATCTCCAGGTTTTCCATCACCGACATTCGGGGGAAAATCTGGCGTCCTTCGGGGGACTGGGCGATTCCCAGGGCGGCGATCTTTTCCGGCGGAAGCTTTTCGATCTCCCGGCCTTCGAATAAAATGCGGCCCCTTCGGGCCGGTTGGACCCCGGAGATGGTCATCAAAGTGGTGGTTTTACCGGCGCCGTTGGCCCCGATCAGACAGACGATGGCGCCCTTGGGGACGGTACAGGTGATCCCCTTCAGGGCATGGATGTTTTCATAATAGGTATGGACATCCTCCAGGGTCAGGATGTTGTCTCCGTACTCCTGATTCATTTCGGCCCCCCTTCGGCTTCATCGCGCTGTCGGTAAATTTCTCTTTTTCTTCGAGTGGCCGGAATCAATCCTTCGGGCCGGATGATCATCATGGTCGTCATGATGGCGCCGAAGGCCAGCATTCGAAATCCCTCCAGCTCCCGAAAGACCTCCGGCACGGCGATCAGGATAAACCCGGCGATGATGATGCCCGGGATGCTTCCGATGCCGCCCAGCACCACGATGCAGAGCACGATGCACGATTCCATGAAGAGGAAGAAATTGGGATTGACGTAGCTCAGTTTGGCGGCGAAAAAGGCGCCGGCGATGGATGCGAACCCCGCGCCCATGGCGTAGGCCAGCAATTTGATCCAGGTGGTGGGCACCCCCGAAAGTTCGGCGGCCACCTCGTCTTCGCGGATAGCGATCCAGGCCCGGCCGATGCGGGACTTGTCAAGACGATTGACCCCGATGGTGGTGAAAATCGCGATTGCCAGAATAAAATAGAACAGGCTCGGCAAGGAGGTCAGATAGTGGGTGACCATCTCCAGTCGGCCCTCCTGGAAGGTGGGATAATAAAGCGGTGGCCGCTTCATTCCGAACAGCCCGTTGGGTCCGGCGGTCAGTTCGTTCCAGTTGTTGAGCACCAGGCGGATGATCTCTCCGAACCCGAGCGTGACGATGGCCAGGTAGTCGCCCCGCATCTTCAGGGTGGGGTATCCGATGATGCAGCCGCAGATCATCCCCAGCACCACCCCGATGGGCAGGGCGGCCCAGAAGGAGAAGCCGTAGGTCAGGTTCAGCAGGGAATAGCTGTAGGCCCCCACCGCATAAAAGGCGATATACCCCAGATCCAGAAGTCCGCAAAGCCCCACCACGATGTTCAGCCCCAGCCCAAGACAGACGTAGATGAGGCAGGTGATCCCCACATCGATCATGTAGTTGTTGGCGACCAGGGGAAAGATGACCGCCGCCAGAAGCAGTGGGCCGAGGGTGAATATTTTCGGAACCTGATGCAGACGGTCCCCGATCCGCTCGGGGATGCTCGGCAGATCATGATCGGGCGGCGGTCGGCGGCTGCGGATCACCTTGACAATCAGATTCAACACCAGCAGGGCCACTCCGACACCGAACACGGCAAGCGCCCGCTCTGCCTGAAATACGGCGCCGCCGGTGAATCCCAGCATGGGAAGGATGATAATGGCCAGAAAGATGGTGTACACGACCAGTTTTTTGATCTCTTGCCCTAACATGCGCCCCCCTTATACCCTCAAATCCGCTTCGCTTTCACCCAACAGTCCGCTCGGCTTGAGATAAAGCACGAGGATGAGGACGGTGAAGGTGGTGACATCCTTCCAGGCGGAGGGCAGAAACGCGGCCCAGGCCACCTCGATGCTGCCGATGATCAACCCCCCGAGCACGGCCCCGGGGATCGACCCGATTCCCCCGAGAATCGCCGCGGCAAAGGCCTTGATCATGAAGATGAACCCCATGTCGAAGCGGACCGAGCCGTAGTACAGGCCCACCATCACCCCGGCGGCGGCCCCCAGGGCCGGGCCGATCATGAAGGTGATGCGGATGGTCTGGTCGATGTTGATGCCCAGCATTCGGGCGATGGTCCGGTTCTGGGCGGTCGCCCGCATGGCCTTGCCCAGCCGGGTGCGGTGGACGAAAAACTGGAGCGCCAGCATGAGCAGGAAGGCGAGCAGGATAATGAAGACTTGGCTGTGGCTGATCTTGGCGCCGAGAAAATCGATGCTCGCCAATCCGAACACCTGAGGATAGGACCGGTCGGACACCCCCTGACTCAGCATCATGCCGTTGGACAGAAAGATCGACATCCCCAGGGCGCTCAACAGCGCCGACAACCGGGAAGCATTGCGAAGCGGCCGGTAGGCCACATGCTCCACCGCCACCCCCAGCACCGCCACATAGGCCATGGCCAGTCCGAAGACGATAACCAGGGTGAGCACGAAATGGGTTTCCACCCATCCGATCTGCTGCAGGGCGGTCAGTACGATCACCCCGATGAACGCCCCGGCGGTGAAAAGCTCGCCGTGGGCGAAATTGATCAGTTCGATAATCCCGTATACCATGGTGTAGCCCAATGCGATCATGGCATAGATGCTGCCGAGAAACAACGCATTGACTATCTGCTGCAGAATAAAAGCGCTGAGATCCATTTCCGTACCTGCCTGAGTAATCCGCTCCGAATCAACGGACGAGGGTGTGCCGCCATTCTTGAAAAGGGACCGGAAAGGATTTCCGGCCCCGCCTATGCTACTATAGATTATAGGTCCTTTCCGGTGATCGGATCCCAGTAGGGCACGAACTGGTTGTCTTTGACGATCCAGATGATATGGGCCAATTCCCGATCACCCTTTTCGTCGAACTTGATTTCACCCGAGACCCCCTCCCAGGTAGTCCCCCGAATGGTCTTGGACAGGGTTTCGGCATCGGTGCAGCCGCATTTTTCCGCGGCCTTGAGCGCCACCATGGCGGCGTCATAGGCGTAATAGGCATAGGAGCCGATGTTGTCCACGTTCCATTTCTTCTTGTACATCTCCTCGAACGCTTTTCGTTCAGGGGTTTCGGGGGCCTTGGCAAAGGTCAGGTAGACCCCTTCGGCCGCACTTCCGGCCACCTCGAGGAACTTGGGATGGTAGACCGCATCCTCGGTCATAAAGGTGGCATCCACATCGAGCTTTCGGGCTTGCTGAATCATTTTGGATCCCTCGGGCTGATAGACGGCCATGTAGATGACGTCGGGACTGATCCGCTTGAGTTTGGTCAGAACCGCGGTGAAATCGCTGTCTCCCGGGGTGATGTGTTCATGGGCCACAATCTCCAGATTTCCGTTCTCTTCGGCGAATTTCCTGATATTTTCGGTCAGCCCGGCGGTATAGGTCTGCTTGTCGTCGATCAGGGCGATGGTTTTCACTCCCTGTTTTTTGGTCAGGAACTCCACCGTAGACCAGGCCTGCACGTCGTCACGGGGCGGCATTCGGAAGAAATGGTCGTATCCCTTGTGGGTCAGCCGCTCCGCTGTGGAGCCCGGGGTAATCTGAACCACGCCGGCATCCATGAGCGGGATCTGGGCCGGTTCGGTGGCCGAGGAGCAGTAAGCCCCCACCACCACATCGACGCCGGAGTTGATCAGCTTGTTGGCGGCCATGGTGGCCTTGCCGCCGTCACAGGCGGAATCCCCCGGAAGGACCTCGACATTGTCAAAGCCTTTTACCGGTGAAAAGGCATCTACGGCGGTGATGACGCCCTGCTTGATGTCGGTGCCGTCCTGGGCATAGGGGCCGGTCAGGGGGCTCAGGGTTCCGATCTTGAGTTCTTTTCCGACGGCCGTACCGATGCCGAACGCCAGAACCAGAGAGAGGGTCACTACTGCAAGTTTTTTCATGGTCCATCTCCTTTTAGGGATTAAGGGTTTATAACAAGAGCACTTGAATGCTCCGGAAAAAACAAAAAAAAGACGCCGCTTCGTCATCCGACCTTCTTCTCCGCCTTGGCGCCCGAGCCGAGATAGGCTTCGATCACCTTTTCATTGTTCTGAATCTCTTTGGGAGCGCCTTCGGCGATTTTCTGGCCGTGATCCAGCACCACGATGTGTTCGGAAATGCCCATGACCAGCTTCATGTCGTGCTCCACCAGAAAGATCGTCAACCCGGTATCCCGCAGCTTCATAATCAGATCCATCAGCGCTTCGGTTTCAATGGGGTTCATTCCCGCGGCGGGCTCGTCCAGCAGCAGAAGCTTGGGCGAGCTGGCTTTTGCCCGGGCGATCTCCAGAAGCCGTTGATCCCCGTAGGGCAGGTTGGAGGCGTATTCATTGTACTTATCGGCCAAACCGAAAAAATCGAGCAGTTCCATGGTTTTTTCGGTGATCGCCTTTTCTTCCGTGCGCTCGAACGGGGTTTTGAGCAATGCCCGAACCGGCCCGCTTTTGGTGCGGCAGTGCATCCCCACCTGCACATTTTCGAGCACCGTCATGGAACCGAACAGCCGAATGTTCTGAAAAGTGCGGGCGATCCCGTGGGAGACGATGGTGCTGCTCTTGAGCCGATTGAGCCGGGTTCCGTTGTAATGGATTTCCCCCCGGGTCGGCGGATATACCCCGGTCACCATATTGAAGACGGTGGTTTTTCCGGCGCCGTTGGGGCCGATCAGGCTCAGTATCCGGCCTTCGGGTACGGTCATATCGAGATCCGATACCGCTTTGAGTCCGCCGAATCGCTTGGATACGTTCTTTAAAACCAGTTCAGTCATTGGGTCTGCTCTTCACTTTTCTTGAGTTGCGCAGGCGCTTTGAATCGGTTCATATAGGTGTTGAAACGCCGCACGTGCATTCGGGCGGCCCGGCCGGCTTGTTGGGTTTCCCCGTGGCTGACGGCCCGAACGATGTCCTGCATATCCCGATAGTTTTCCCGCATCTCTTTCTGTTCCATCACCAGAAACCGTTCAAAATAATGGCCGATGTTGTCATGTATCGTCCGCAGTACGGACACATACACCGGGTTTCGGCTCATTCGGGCGACCGCCAGGTGAAGTTTCTGGTCCGTACGAATAAATTCATCGGCGGCCGTATCGCCTCGCTCGACACATTTTCCGGCTTCTTCCAAAAGTTTTTCCAGTTCCCGAATATCCCGAGTGGTCCGCCGTTCGGCCGCCAGTTCCACCACGGCGCCCTCGGCTTGTTCCCGGAATTCGGCCAGGTGATTGAGGGTCACCTCCTGGGAGCGGATCAACAGATCCAGACTGGCGGACATCTGCTCGGTGGACACCGATTTGACGACGCATCCGCCGCCCATGCCGAGCCGCACCTCGATCAACCCCTTGTATTCGAGAATCCGAAGGGCCTCCCGCAAGGTGCTGCGGCTGGTGCCCATCATGTCTTTCAACTCCCGCTCGGGCGGCAGCCGTTCGCCTTCCTTCAACCGCCCGTCCAGGATGGCCTCCTCGATCTGGTTGACCACATCCTGAAAGATTCGATTCTGCTTGGCGGTTTTAAACAAAGGCTCCATGATTTCGACCGTTGCCCTGAAAACGGGCACATCCATCGTGCATGTACGAACATATCATTTTCTAAATACAATTCAGAAAAGATGGTCCGACCATTTAGCCTATTTATTTTCCGCTGTCAATGTTATTTTTTCACAAAAGGCTGAAGCGATCCCCCTTCACCGGGCCGCCGGATCATTTGACGACCAGCTCCAGGGAGCGATTGGAAAACGGTTCGCACCCCTTTTCGGTCACCACCACCGTATGTCCGAAGCACATCGCTTGCCGGGCGTCGCTGTCCATCAGAATCATGTGCAGAAAAAAGACCATGTTGGGTTTGGCCTTCACCGGATTGCCGCGATAGAACATGGGCCAGTCCATCCAGTTGGGGGCGAAGGTGGCGCCGAGGCTGTATCCGGTGGCGTTCAGGCGATGGGCCTTCATGCCGGCGGCGTCGCAGGTGCGGGCGTAGGCGTCGAAAACCTCGCCGATGGGCCGTCCCGGCTTCAAGGCGGCCATGCAGGCATTCATGGCATCCATTGTGACGGCATGCATTTCCCGATGTCGCTCGGTGGCCCGGCCGATGGGAATGGTCCGCATCATGGCGGCATGGTAATGGCGGTACACGCCGGCCCATTCCAGGGTCAGCTGGTCTTCGGGATTCAGTTTCCGGCGTCCGGCCTTGTACCGGCAGAGCAGGGCGTCGTCGCCGGAGCCGATGATGAATTCATTGCCCGGGTAATCCCCGCCCCCGGCAAAGATCGCCCCCTGCATGGCGGCCAGGATCTCTCCCTCGTCGGCGCCGGGGCCGGCCAGATCGTGGGCCTGGTCCAGGGCCGCATCCGCCAGCTCCGCCGCCTTGCGCACATAGGCCAGCTCCGCCGGGCTTTTGACGACCCGCAACGTGCTTACCATAGCGGATGCATCTTCCAGGGTGCAGAAATCGGCCAGGGCCGAATCCAGCAGCTTGCCGTTTCGGGCGGTCAGACCGTACGCCTCGTATTCCACCCCCAGCCGTTTCCCCTGACAGCCGAACTCCGCCAGTGCCGCTTTGAGCTGCTCCGCCGGGTTCGCATCGGCCCGGTCTTCCCATATGCGGATGTCCTCGATAATGGACGTATGGCGGGCCTGGCGCAGGTCCGGGGCCCGGGTGAGCAGCATCACCCGTCCGTCGACACCGAGATACAGGCATTGAAAAAAGACATACCCGAAGCTGTCGTACCCGGTGAGATAATACATGCTTTCCTGGCGGAACATCAGCAGCCCGTCCAGGTGGTGATTTTCCAGCAGTTCAATGGTCTTGTTTTGACGGGATTGAAATTCCTCCCGTGAAAAATGGATCGCCATCCTGATCTCCTTTGTGCGGGTTCGATGATTTTGAAACAGATATGGCACAAAGAAGGTTCTTCATCAAGATTGGAGGCACTGTCTGATCCGCAGCCTATCCCCGTAAACTCCGCTCCATTTCATGTATCGAAGGCGTATCGAAGGCGGCGGCTTTTTGTCGGAACCGTATTCTGTAACGGATGAATACATATATTTTCAGTATCTCATTTATGAAAATTAAGTATTAATATTATAATCTTACATACTACTATGATATAAAACCGTATTCTTGAGAATACATTTTTGCATAATTCGTTCGATTTTTGATTGCCATTTTTCCTCATCCGATCTACCTATCCATCAGAAGCTATGCTGATCACTTTTTTGTCAAATGGATTGGAATGAAACCCCCGATCGTTTTCGACTATCTCGATTACAGAGCCTTTCTCAAGGACATGTTCCTGTACCGAAAAGAGCAGGTCCGCCACTTTTCCTATCGGTTTTTTTCGCGAAAATCGGGCTTCAAGTCACCCAATTTCCTGAAGCTGGTGGCCGAAGGCAAACGGAACCTGAGCCGGGACAGCATCCCCAAAATCGCCCGGGGGTTCGACCTCAAAAAGCAGGAAAAAGATTTTTTCGAGTACCTGGTTCTCATGAACCAGGCCGCTTCCCACGAGGACAAGAACCGTTTCTACCGAAAGATGATGAATCTCAAGGGCTATCGGTCGATCCGGACCCTGGAAAAAGCCCTATACGATTATTTTTCCAATTGGTACATTCCGGTGGTTCGGGAGATTCTCATGCTCGGGGATCGTCGACAGACCGCCGCCCATATAGCCCCGCTGCTGAACCCGCCGATTACGGTTTCGGAGGCCGAATCCGCCATCGCATCTCTGGAAAAACTGGCCTTGATCCAAAAAGACGCGTCCGGAAAATGGGAGCCGATAGACCGAAACCTGACAACCGGCCCTGAGATCAAGTCCCTGGTCATCGCCAACTTCCATCGGGAAATGATCCGGCTGGCCGGGGAGTCCCTGGAGCGGTATCCGGCCAAGGAACGCGACATCACCGGCCTGGTGCTGAGTGTTCGAAAGGACCGGATGGACGAGATCAAGCAAAAAACCGCGGCCTTTCGCAAAGAGCTGCTGGAGCTGGCCTCGGGTGAGGAAGACCCGGATCAGGTGGTTCAGGTCAATATTCAGGTTTTTCCGTTAACGAAACAAATAGCCGGATCGACAAAGGGGAGAAAGTGATGAAACGCCGTCTCCGCCATTCGAAACACCGCATCTTTCATTTACTGCTCTGGGCTTCCTTCTGTTTTTTCTTCGGATGCTCGGGCAACACCGAAATCGGCAATCCGGAAGCATCTTCCGGGCTGATCGCAATGAACAATGAAGCGGAACTGGACACCTATCTTCGCGACCAGCTTCGGTCGGATATCACGGCCGACTCGATCCCGCCGGCCGGAGACGGTGAGGATGTCGATGGCGGAGAGATTCCGGGCATGGAAATTCCGCAGAATGGCACGTCCTCGCCCGAGCCTCGGAATCGAGTGATCATGGACAACGATTTCCTGTATGTAGCGGATGGAGATCGGGTGGTCGTGCTCATGATTCAGGATACGGGGAAACCGGAAATCAGGGCCGTTATTCCCATCAGCGGCTCATTGACCGCGCTTCACCTGATGGAAGACCGGTTGATCGCCGTGGCCCGAATTTCGGATGGTATGGCCGAAGGCATATCGGGGGTCTCCGCTGAAACCCGGACAATGCTCCGCATCATCGACGTCTCGGCCCCCGGGGCTCCTCGGATAACCAGGGACATTCGAATGGAAGGAGAAGACCTGGTCTCAGTTGAACAGGGCGGAATGCTCTATCTGGTCCAGACATTTCGGCCCGGCCTGCCCGTTTTT
>JBKHDE010000168.1:0-10631 GCA_046541495.1 Desulfococcaceae bacterium | reverse complement strand
GCCGACCGGCAGTTCTCGGCGTTGTTGTTCCAGCCGCCGCCCCGAAGCACCCGGTACGCAGCAAAAGACGGCCCGGAGGGGTCAGTCACCTGGCCGGTCGGGTAATCCCCGTACCAATCCCGGCACCATTCATACACATTGCCGTGCATATCATAAAGGCCCCATGCATTGGGCGGAAAACTCGCCGCCGGGATCGTCTTTTTCCGATATTTTCCTTTCGAACACCCCGGCATCGGGTAATTTCCGTTATAGTTGGCCTGACCGGTGGACAGGCATTCGCCGGTATTGAAGGGCGTCTTGGTTCCGGCCCGGCAGGCGTATTCCCATTCGGCCTCGGTGGGCAGGCGGTAGGTCTGTCCGGTCTTATTGTTGAGCTTCGTTCGGCAAAGATTCGATGATGTGTTTTGCTTCTTCTTTGGTGTTTGCTAATATTTATTACTCCTTACAACCGCTCATCGCATCGCTGGAACGACGGCGCCAGCAGCTCCAGTTCCCGGGAAGAAACGCTGCAACTTCCGAAATGCTCCCGCCACCGGGCCGCGATGTCCTTTATGCTTTCCACTTCGCGGAATGCCGCCTCATGGGGCAGTCCGAACCGGGCGGACCGGCTCAAAGCGTTTTTCAGCGTGGCGGTTCGGCCCGCCTCCCCCACCGACATGGCGAGGTGGAAATCGGTTCCCACTCCGGCCCGCGCCGGCGTGGGGACGATATCGTAGGCCGGTGAGAGTGACAGGCCCCGTTCGTCCATCAAAAACCCGTGGTTTCGCGGATGGTCGTCCGTATTGCGCACCAGGATGTTGAACACCATCCGGCGGAACAGCTCCCGGATGTCGTCGACCCGAACGTGCCGGCGCATGACGTCCGCCAAAGAAGGGTAGTCCCATCGCGGTCGGTCCTGTTCGTCCCACTGCATCAGGGACAGCGCGCTGACAAACCCCCTGCGGAGCCACCCGTCCCCGCGTTTTTCCCGGTCGAACCGCCGGACCAGGAAGATGTCCGTTTCGTTCATGGAAATCAGCCGGACTTCCGGTGTCCGGATGCCGCACCGGCCGGCAAGGGTCATTGCGGCGTACTCGATGCGGGGGATGTTCAGGCGGTCCCCTTTTGCCGGGAATTTGGCGATCCAGAGGCCGTCCCCCCATTCCACCGTGCACTTGGGACGGGCGCCGCCCATGCTGCTCCCCTGCCGGAGCAACCGAAGCAGGCGGGGCTCGACCGCCTCGTCCGATTCGATCCGACGCGCGGCCTCCATGACATCCACAAGATCGTTGAATTGCGGCGGATGAAGACCCGGTTCCGGATCTTCCGGGTTCACTCTGAAATCGAGATTTCCGGTGCGGGCCACGCCGGCCGCCAGCAGATAATCCATTTCAGAGACGGCCTCCGGCGGGGCCCCCATCTCCATGGCGATGACCAGACGTCCCCAATAATCCGGCGCCGAATCCCGGAAGGCGCCGTAGACCCCGCCATTGGCCGTGGTCTCCCGTGGGGGCGGACCCAGCGGCAGCGCCACGGGATCGACGGGCAGCGCATTCGGCCGCTCGACGTATCGTCGGCCGTAGGCGAACCGCCCGACGCCGGCATCCGGATCATGGTAAAACCGCCCCGCCGGGACTCCGGCGGTCTCGCCCGGAAGATAGATGAAAACAGTGGCTTGTCGTTCGGCCATAATCAGAAATCCAGGTCATCCGGATCGGTTTTTTCCCGGATGCGTTTCGGCAGGCGCTGACGTTCCAGAAAGATTCCGGCCCGGTCTTTTTCGGGCAACGCCACGTCCAGCAGCTCCCGGTCCAACCCGAGCACCCAGAGCGCCATGGCGAATACCCAGAGGGACACCCCTGGCTCGCCGTTTTCCAGTCGCGATAGCGTTTTCCGGGTGACGAACATCCGGGAAGCCATCTCCGCCATTGAAATCGCCCGTCGTTTCCGAGCGATCCGGATGTGGTCGCCCATTCGAGCGATGGCGGTTGTGACTTCGGGTGGAATGTCCTTTTTTAGGGTCATAAATATCTCCTTAATTGGATTTAAGGATAATATATGACACATACTCGATGATGATCAAGGCTTTTTTATATCCTGGTTTCTGGTTGGTCGTTGAAAAATCCAAGACATATTTTGTTTTGTATATTTGGAAGATGGCGAAAAAATGAGTTTCTGTTATAATTGCCGAAGGCGTTGATGCGTGGAGATGGCAATAGTGGGAATGTGAAAGGACCCTATATGAGCACTATAACCGATATTGAAAAGTTCGTTTTCAACCTGCCCCCAGACGAAAGGGCGGCCCTGGCTTATCGTATTTGGGACAGCTTGGAGGGGTTCGCCGATGCTGAAATCGAAAAAGCCTGGTTGGATGAAGCGGAAACATAGAGATCATTAATCCTTCTCAAAGCACCTGATATGTTCCACTCTCTCATCCACTCCTGGTTCGCCACCGAGATCGGCACCCCCACCGACATCCAGACCAAAGCCTGGCCCGAGATCGCCGCCGGACGCCATGTGCTGGTCACCGCCCCCACCGGCTCCGGAAAGACCCTGACCGCTTTTCTCTGGGCGATTCATCAGCTGGTCTCCGGCGAGTGGGCGACGGGTCAGACCCGGGTGCTTTATGTGTCCCCCCTGAAGGCGCTGAACAATGACGTTCAGAAGAACCTGCTGCGTCCCCTGGTGGGTCTAAAATCAGCATTTGAGGCGGCCGGCGAACCCTTTCCCGATATTCGGGTCCTCACCCGCAGCGGCGATACTCCGTCGAACGAACGTCGGACCATGGCCCGGCGGCCGCCGGAGGTCCTGATCACCACCCCCGAAAGCCTCAACATCCTGGTCAGCTCCAAAGGCGGACGGCGAATGCTCACCGGAATCGCCACGGTGATCCTCGACGAAATCCATGCCGTGGCCGGCACCAAACGCGGGGTCCACCTCATCACCGCCGTGGACCGGTTGGTTCCCCTCACCGGCGAGTTCCAGCGGATCGCTCTCTCCGCCACGGTACGGCCGCTGTCCACCGTGGCCGCGTTTGTGGGCGGCTATGAAATGACCGGCGATCCCCAATCGCCCCGGTACCGGCCCCGTGAAGTCGCCGTTATTCAATCCGAAGCCCCCAAGGCATTGGCGCTTACCGTCCGTTTTCCCGAGGATGCCCGGGAGACGCTTACCGATGATTCCTGGTGGCCGTCCCTGGTGCGGGCCTTCAAAGCAATCATCACCGAGAACCGGGCCACCCTGCTTTTCGCCAACAGTCGCCGGCTCACAGAGAAGGTGACCCGCCTCATCAACGAGGGAGAAGATAAAGAACTGGCCTACGCCCACCACGGATCTCTGTCCAAGGAGATCCGCCTGGCCGTAGAGGAAAAACTCAAACGCGCCGAACTCAAAGCCATCGTCGCTACCAACTCCCTGGAGCTGGGCATCGATATCGGCGAACTGGACGCGGTGGTGCTGGTCCAGTCCCCCCGGTCGGTCTCCTCGACGGTACAGCGGGTGGGCCGGGCCGGTCACGGGGTGGGCGAGACGAGCCGGGGCATGTTGTTTCCCACCCACGGACGGGATTTTCTGGATGCGGCGGTCCTGGCCCGGGCCGTGGCCGAACGGGACATCGAACCGATTCAGCCGGTCACCGCGCCGCTGGACGTGCTGGCCCAGATCATCCTGGCCATGGCCGGCGTGGAGACCTGGGACATCGACGCCCTGTTCGCCTTTCTCAGGACCTCCCGCCCCTTCCACGATCTTTCCCGCCGGCAGTACGACCTGACCCTGGAGATGCTGGCCGGCCGATACGCCGAGATCCGGCTCAGGGAACTCAATCCCCGCATCTCTTTGGACCGGACCGACAACACCGTCACAGCCCGATCCGGCCAGTTGCGGCTGGTTTACATGGCCGGGGGCACCATCCCCGACCGGGGATATTACGACCTGCGGATGGCCGATTCCCGGGCCAAGATCGGCGAGCTGGACGAAGAGTTCGTCTGGGAAAGGAGCGTGGCAGAGACCTTCGCCCTGGGGGCCCAGACCTGGAAGATCCTCAAGATCACCGCCAACGACGTGGAAGTGGCGCCGTCTTCGGGGCGGCCCGGCATCATCCCCTTCTGGCGGGCCGAGGCCCAGAATCGGGAGTGGCACCTGTCCGAAAAGATCGGCCGGTTTCTGGAAGATGCCGACATCCGGCTGAAAGACCCTGATTTCCTGTGGGAGCTTCGCGAGGACTGGCACATGGACGACACGGCGGCCCGGGAGCTGCTTGCCTTTCTTCAGCGCCAGCGGGATCTCACCGAATCCCCCCTGCCCCACCGGCATCACCTGCTGATCGAGCATTTCGACGATCCGCTCAACCGATCCGACAGCAAGCAGGTGATCCTCCACACCCTGTGGGGCGGACGAATAAACCGCCCTTTCGCCATGGCCCTCTCCGCCGCATGGGAAAGGCGACACCGGTACCCGCTGGAGGCCTATACCGACGATGACGGCATTCTCCTGATCCTGCCCCATGCCTTTTCCGCCCGGGACCTGCTGGATCTGGTCACGCCGGAAAACCTGGAGCCGATGCTTCGGGAGCGGCTTCCCAGGACAGGTTTTTTCGGGGCCCGGTTTCGGGAGAACGCCGGCCGTGCCCTGCTCCTGCCTCGAGTGACTTTCAAGAAGCGGATGCCGCTCTGGCTCAACCGCCTTCGGGCCAAAAAGCTGCTGGAGGCGGCCACCGCCCTTCCCGACTTCCCCATCCTCCTGGAGACCTGGCGAACCTGTCTTCGGGACGAATTCGACCTGGAGAACCTGAAGATGCTCCTGGACGAACTTGCCGGCGGCGCCATTCGGGTGAGCGAGACGGTGACCGGGGTCCCCTCTCCTTTTTCAGGTAACCTCATCTGGCAGCAGACCAACTACCACATGTACGAGGACGACACCCCCGGACCGGGGGCCGGCGGCGGTCTGACCGATTCTCTCTTCCGGGAATTGACCGGCGGGGCCCATCTGAGGCCCCGGATTCCGGATGCGCTCATTCGAGTTCTGGAAAGCAAACTCCAGCGCACCGCCCCCGGCTATGCACCGAAAGATTCAGAGGAGCTGCTCGATTGGGCCAAAGCACGGGTCTTGATTCCGGAAGAGGATTGGAAGATGCTGCTCGACGCTGTGGAAAGGGACCATGGTCTGAATCGCGAAGCGGCGATTCAGCCGATCGCCGGAAAGCTGCTTCAAATCCGGCTGCCGGGGGCGGCCCACCCCGGGATCTGCGCCGTCGAAACCGTCCCCCGTTTGCTGGCGGACCTTGGTGTTTCCCTGGGGAATACGAATTGGACGCAGTTGGTGAAGCAGCCGAAACAGGTCGCAAAAGAGATTCGGGGAAACCTCGAACGGGCCGCAAAGGCGCGGAAGGTTCGGTTGGGAGAATCGGAGGATGACATACCCGGTGGCTTTCCCGACCTGCTGTTCGCCTGGCTGTCTTTCCACGGACCGATTCAACCGGCGCGAATACGGGAACTGTTCGGGGTTTCTCCCGCTATACTCGACGCGGCCATGAACGCCCTTCTGGAATCCGGCAGGATCGTGCGGGACCGGTTTCGGGAGAACGATGAGACCATCGAGATCTGCGACCGGGAGAACCTGGAGATTCTGCTTCGAATGCTGCGCCGCTCCCGGCAGCCCGCATTCACACCGCTTCCCCCGGATCAACTGATCCTCTTTCTGGCGACCTTTCAGGGGGTCGCCCGGCCCGGAGAATCGATGGAAGATCTTCAGGACCGGCTGGAGTCCCTTTTCGGATTTCCGGCCCCGGCGGGAGCCTGGGAAGAATCGATCCTGCCGGCCCGACTCGACCCCTATTATCCGGTCTGGCTCGACAGTCTGCTCTCCGGCACCGACCTGACCTGGTTCGGATGCGGAAACCAACGCCTCAGCTTCGCATTTCCGGAAGATCTGGAGTTGTTTCAGGAGCCGGTGGAGAAAGCCGAATCCGACAGCGCTGATGAATCGCCATCCACAAAATGGGAAGCGGCCGCGCATCTTTTGCCGGGCGTTTCCGGCCGCTTCGGATTTTTCGATATCGCAAGCCACACGGGGCTCGCCACGGCGGAGCTCACCCGAACCCTGTGGGATCTCGCCTGGCAGGGCGCCTTGACCACCGACACCTTCGAGGTGGTCCGAAAGGGCATTCAGAACCGGTTCAAACCCTTTGAACCCAAACCTTCAAAACGATCCGGCAGAACCGGCCGTCGCGGGCAGTTCAACCGCTGGAAAACCGCAAATCCGATGGCCGGCAACTGGGGCGCCCTTCCCCGCCCGAGCCCGCCGGAGGACCCGATGGCGGCCCAGGAGACCGACAAAGATCGAGTCCGTCAGCTCCTCCGCCGCTATGGCATCCTCTTTCGGGAACTCACCGCAAGAGAACCGCCCACCCTGGGCTGGGGCCGCCTGTTCCGAACCCTGCGGTTGATGGAGTTGTCCGGGGAGATCCTCTCCGGCCGTTTCTTCGAGGGGCTTCCGGGCATTCAGTTCATCTCCCACGAAGCATTCAGAATGCTCAACCGCCCGCTCCCGGAAGATGCGGTCTACTGGATGTACGCGGCCGACCCGGCCTCGCTTTGCGGAATCAAAATGGACCGGCTGAAAACCGACCTGCCGCCGCGGTCGGCAAACACGCACCTGGTGTTTCACGGATCTCGCCTGGTCATCATTTCGAAACGCACCGTCAAAGAACTCGAGATTTTCGTGCCGCCGGATCATCCTTTTCTGGAACGATACCTGTCGTTTTGCAAAGCACTGCTGAATCGGCGGTTCAATCCGATGCGCCGGATTTCAGTGGAGGTGATCAACGGGGAAGCATCGCTGGCGAGCCCTTATGCCGAGGAATTGAAAAAAACCGGGTTTGCAACGGAATACAAGGGATTGGAAATGCGGCGAGCGGTTTGAACCCGCATGTACCGGCGGGTGGGTGAGCCGGTGGGGTCAGTGGCTCAGAATCTTGCTCAAAAACAGCCGGGTCCGTTCATTTTCGGGATGGGTGTAAAACCGCTCCGGATCACCGGTTTCGATGATCTTGCCGTCATCCATAAAGACCATGTTGTTGGCGACCTCCCGAGCGAACCCCATTTCATGGGTGACGACCGCCATGGTCATGCCTTCGAAGGCCAGTTTGCGCATGACGTCGAGCACCTCGTTGATCATCTCCGGGTCCAGGGCCGAGGTGGGCTCGTCGAAGAGCATGATCTTGGGGCGCATGGCCAACCCTCGGGCGATGGCCACCCGCTGCTGCTGGCCGCCGGAGAGCTGGGCCGGATAGGCCGAAGCTTTTTCCTGAATGCCCACCTTTTCCAGCAGTTCCCGGCCGAGTTCATCGGCTTCTTTTCTGTTCATCTTTCGAACCTTGATGGGCGCCAGGGTGACATTTTCCAGGGCGGTCATGTGCGGATAGAGATTGAACTGCTGAAACACGAACCCCACCTCGGCCCGCAGCCGGGTAATATTGGTTTTCTTGTCGGTGAGGGACATGCCGTCCACCACGATGTCGCCCGACTGAATCGGTTCGAGCCGGTTGATGCACCGGATCAGGGTCGACTTGCCCGAACCGCTGGGGCCGCAGATCACCGCCACATCCCCGGCGGCCACATGAAAATCGATATCCTGAAGTACATGGTGTTTGCCGAACCATTTGTTGACCTTTTCAAATCGGATCATACCGAATCGCCTTTCAACCGCCCTGGGCCCGCAGCCGCCGTTCAAACCAGTTGGACAGCAGAATCAAGGGATAGCAGATGGAAAAATAGAGAATGCCCACCAGACCGAAAACCATGATCCCTTCCGGAATCCGCTGGACCGTGAGCCAGCCGACCCGGGTGATGTCGGTCAGCCCGATCACCGACACGATGGACGAATCCTTGATCAACAGCACATACTGGCCCACCAGGGGCGGCAGAATGGTCCGCATGGCCTGGGGCATGACCACATACCGCATCCGCTGAAACCGGTTGAGACCGGTGGCCATCGCCGCCTCGGTCTGGCCCGCGTCCACCGCCTCGATGCCGCCGGCCACGATTTCACAGATATACGCTCCCGCATACAGGGTCAGGCTGAAGATAGCCGCAGGAAACGCCGCCAGCTGTATTCCCCATTCCGGCAGAATGAAAAAAACGATGAAAATCTGAACCAGGTAGGGGGTCCCCCGCATGAAATCGACATAAACATAGAGTATATACCGGAGCGGTTTGACCTTGCTCGCCCGGGCGATGCCGACGCAGAATCCGAGAATCGTCCCCAGCACAAGGCTGATCCCCGAGATCTTGAAGGTCATCCAGAGGCCCTTCAGGAAAAAGGGAATGCTGTCGGCCAATTGAGAAAAATAAAAACTCCACATAGCGTATTCGGTGTCAGGCCTGCCGGTGGATAAGATGCCGCTGCCACCAACCGGATAGGGATTTCAGAATATGATAGAGCAGGAGATAGAACACCGCCACCGTCAGGAACCCTTCGGCCGGCATGAACCGCTCCGAGGTCAGGATCTGACTGGCGCGGGTCAGTTCAAAAACCGAAATCAGGGAAAGCAGCGCGCTGTCTTTCACCAGGACGATGGTCTGGCCCAGCATCGGCGGAATGGTGACGCCGATGGCCTGGGGCAGAATGATATGGCGCAGCCGCTGAAGATAGTTGAGCCCGAAAGCGATGCCGGCTTCGATCTGTCCGCCCGGAATCGACTGAACCCCGGCCCGCAGGATTTCGGCCATATAGGCCCCGCTGTTGAGAGACAGGGCAAAGATGCCGGTCTGGTATTCGGTGAATCGAATGCCTAAAGACGGCAGACCGAAATAGAAAAAATAGAGCTGAACCAGAAGCGGGGTGGACCGGATCAGTTCGATATAGGCGATGGCCGGAGCGGACAGGAGCTTTTTGCCGGAAATCCGCAGCATGCAGGCGATAATGCCCACCAACAGAGCCCCCGTCAGCCCGATGGCCGATATCCAGGCGGTGGCCCAGAGCCCCTGAAGGAAAAGGCCCATGTAATCCCATATCACACGAAAATTGAAAGCGCTCAGCATGGGGAGTTTTCAGGGCCTGCCGGTAAGTTCGGTGGACACGGACGCCGCAGTGGACGGCGTCCGTTCGCGGGAATTTCCCACTCTAGTGGTCTTCTTTCCACTTCATGGATTCGACCCAGTAATTGATGTTTTCATCATACCGGCCGTCTTCCTTGATCCAGGTAAAAAAGAGATTGATCCACTCTTTGAGATGTTGATCCTCCGGACGCACCGCAAAGGCCAGCGGCTGGGCCGACATTTTCACATCCAGAATCTTGATGCTGTCGGGCGGAAAATTGGCCAATTGACCGCGCACCGCCGATTTGTCATTGACCCCGATATCCGCATGATCCTGAAGGACGGCGTTGATCAGGAGCGGTCCGCCGCCCTTGTAAGTCTTCTGTTTGGCTTTGGGCAGAAACCGGTCGGCGTCGGCCACACCGGTAGAGCCCAGCAGCAGAGCGACCGTGACATCCTTATTGTTGCAATCTTCAATGGTCTCATAAGGGGCGTCCTTTTTGGCGAAGATAATGGTGCCCGACTCATAAAATGGTTCGGTGAAAGAGACCTTGAGGGCCCGCTTGAGGTTGGCGGTCATATCGGCGGCCAGCACATCGGCTTTGCCCGAGAGCAGGGCCGGAATCAAGCCGTCCCAGTCGAAATCGAGAAACTTGATTTTGACCCCCATCTCCTCGGCCATCAACCGGCAGAATTCCACGGAACTGCCGGTCCGCTCGCCGTTTTTATCGATGAAGCTGAAAGGAGGGCCCTGGGTCTGCACCGCCACCCGCAGTTCACCGCGCTTGATGATCTCCTCCAGGGTGGACGCCCATGCAGCGCCCGCAAGCATGAAAACAAAGAACAAGGACAGGATAAGGGATAGGATGTTGTGTCGTTGTTTCATCTAACCTCCTTCGGTTGGATTTAATGAAAGAATGGTCCTTCATTCCCTATATGGATCAGCAGAGCATCGACCCGACAAGACCCATCTACGGGTATACGCATGGAAGAACGGTGTCAAGAAGAAACCCCTTCTCCGATTTACAAATCGCCGAAAGCATCTTATCACATAAAAATAAAGTTTTTGAATCCGCAAATCCATTTCGGAAAGGACTGAAGGGAGATCCAATGGCCAAATATGCCTTAGTGTACAGTGAAAAGCTGAGAGAATATGAGGTCGGGCAGGTGCTTACCAAAGACAGGTATCAGCATTTCATCGACTTATTTCAGCAGACCCTAGGCTTCGATTCCGATTTTGAGATCGTTGAACCGGCCTCCGCCACCGAGACGGATCTGAAATTGATCCATACCCCGGATTATATTCAACGCATCGAAAGAGGTGAAGAGAGCGACTCGATGGACACGCCTCTTTCACCGGGACTGGTTCGGGCGGCAAAACTGTTGGCGGGTGCGGGAAAACGCGCAGGAGAACTGGTTCAATCCGGAAATTATCAGAAAGCGTTCGTGGTCGGCGGCGGCGTGCAACACGCCAACAGAACCCAGGAGCGGGGTTTCGGCATTTTCAGCGATGTAGGGATCTGCGCGGAGAATTTGATGCGGAACCATCATCTCGAAAGAATCCTGGTAATCGATACCGATGCCCATGCGGGAGAGGGGATTCACGATATCTTCATT
>JBKHDE010000167.1:0-10647 GCA_046541495.1 Desulfococcaceae bacterium | reverse complement strand
AAAATGGCCACTCAAGGCAGCACCGCTTTTCTGAACCTGTTTATCGACATCACCAAAGCGATCACATCCAGTCTGGAGCCGGACGAAGTATTCGGCCTCATCACCCGAAAAATCCCTGAACTGACCGGTGTAGATGCGGCCACGATTCGGCTGCTGGATGCATCCGGCAAAAACCTGATTCTGCGGGCCGCCCACGGCCTGAGCGAGGAATACCTGAACCGCGGCACCATCGACACCGAAGAGCCCATTTTCAAAGCCTTGAAAGGCGAACCGATCGTTATCGAGAACGCCCCCGGGGATGATCGGATCAACTTTCCGGAGGCGACCCGGAAAGAAGGCATTCAGTCCATTCTGGTGGTGCCCATCCCCATCCGCGGAAAGATCAACGGGATTTTGAGACTGCTGACTAAAAAACCGCGGTCTTTCACCCCCGATGAAATCGACTTCGTCACCGCCCTGGCCGATCAGTGCGGCATCGCTATCGAGAACGCCCGGATTTTCAAAAACCAGCAGATTCAGCTCAACTATTTCAAGGCCATCCACGAAATCGGCAAGACCATCAACGCCACCTATGAGCTCGACAAGATCTTGGATTTGATCGTCACCCGCCTGCCGAAGGTGATGAACCTGAAGGCGGCCACCATCCGGCTGATCGAGGAACACAAAGGCACCCTGACCCTGAAAGCGGCCCACGGGCTCAGCCGGGAATACCTCGCCCGCGGCCCTCTGGATGAAGAGTTGGCCACCTACTATGTCCGCCAGGGGGACCCGGTGGTCATTCCCGACGCCACCCGAGACGTCCATACCATCTATCACAAGGAAGCCGAATCCGAAGGCATTCACGGTATTCTGGCCGTGCCCATCTTCCTCCGGGAGGAGATCATCGGCATCCTGCGGCTGCTCTCCGCCGAGGTCCGCTATTTCACCGAGGCCGACATCAATTTCGCCATGGGGGTGGCCGAACAGGGCGGCATCGCCATTCAGCGGGCCATCGATTACAACAAGCTTCAAGCATGAGGCTACTGCTTCCGTTTTCATGGCCAAGCTCCTCGAAATCCGAAACCTGACCAAGCACTACCCGATCCTCGGCGGGGTGCTTCGGCGGCCGGTAGCCCATGTTCGGGCGGTGGACGGGATCGATCTGGATATTCATCGGGGGGAGTGCCTGGGGCTGGTCGGGGAATCGGGGTGCGGCAAGACCACCGCCGGAAAGACGATAGTCCGGCTGCACGCGCCCACCGGAGGCCGGATGCGCTATTTCCCAGCCAAATCAGGCGACGGAAACAAAAGGCCTTCCCTGGCACCGGTGGATATCGCCGCAGTCAAGCCGCGAACCCTCAAATCCGCCGGAATCCGCCACCGGCTTCAGATGGTCTTTCAAGACCCCACCACCTCCCTCAACCCCAGAATGCTGATCAAACACATCCTGGCCGAACCCCTGCGCGCCATGGGCGGCACCGCCGGCCGGGATATCGATGCCCGGGTATTGGAGCTGCTCAATCTGGTGGGGCTGACCCGGGATCACCTGCTCCGCTACCCTCACGAGTTTTCAGGGGGCCAGCGCCAGCGCATCGCCGTGGCCCGGGCTATCGCTACGAACCCGGAGTTCATCGTGCTGGACGAACCCACCTCGGCCCTGGACGTATCGGTTCAGGCCCAGATGCTGAACCTGCTCAAATCCCTTCAGGACCGGCTGGGGTTGACCTATCTCTTCGTCACGCACCATCTGCTGGTGGTCCGCTACATCAGCCAGCGGATGGCGGTGATGTATCTGGGCAAACTGGCCGAGATCGCCGATACCGAGGCGATCTTCAACCGTCCCCGCCATCCTTACACCCATGCCCTGCTCTCGGGGATTCCGGCCCCGGATACCGAGCATAAGCCCCGACGGATCGTGCTCTCCGGCGAAGTCCCCTCCCCGCTTCATCCGCCGGACGGATGCCGGTTTCACACCCGGTGTCCTTTTGTCATCGAGCCATGCCGAATTGAAGAACCCCGGTTGGAGCCGGTCAACTCGGCACACCATCTGTCCGCCTGTCATCGAAAACACGAGGTCGAGGCCCTGGTGCGGGAGCGGTTCGGATAAGAAAATTATCGTTTTTTACGGAAAGGAGAATGTCGTGGTCTCAACCCCCATACGCTCGATTCTGGTCGTCTGCACCGGAAACATCTGTCGCAGCCCCATGGCCGAAGGCGTGCTCAAAGATGCATTCCGGTCGCACGGGCTGGATCAGATCCGCATCGAATCCACCGGCACCTTCGGATGGGATACCGAACCGCCCACCCCTCAAGCGGTTCAGGCCTGCAAAGAAACCGGACTGGATATCGCCGCCCTGAGGTCCGGCGCCATCAACGGCGACAAGGTGGATGAGGCGGACCTGATCCTGGCCATGGAGGAGAATCACCTCGACATCATTCGGGACTGGTTCAGGACGGACGGGGCCAAGCTTCGTCTGCTGGGCGATTTTCATCCCGAAGAACCGGGCATGGAAATCCCCGATCCCTACGGAAAATCGGTTCGCCACTACCGCAAGGTCCTCGAGCGAATTCGACAATGCGCCGACGGTCTGGTGCGGCATCTCAAAGAACAGGCGCAGAAAGAATCGTGATGATAATCAAACCGGCTGTAAAGGTATGAATTCTTGGATTTCAAGATTGGCGCTTGCGGACTAGGCCACGTTTTGTAAAAACGCCATCGAAACGTAGGGCAGGTATTGCGGGGCGGTTGAACACCGGCAGTCGGAAGAATTCGGAAGTTCACTCCTACCCAGGAAGGGGGATATGAAAAAGAACATCGCCCGCCGAAAACACGACGGGCGATGCGATTGAAATCAGGTGGTCGGATACTTATGCCACCGGGAATAGGATTTATCCAGCGCATCCTGAAGAGAGAGCAGGGCGTTCTTCACCCCGCCTTCATGGCCCTGCCATTCATCCTCTTTGGATCGTTTCATCTTCTCGTATTTGTCCCAGACATCCGCCCTTTTTTGGCTCAATTCATCCAGTTTCGCCGTTAATTCAGACTTTTCGGATTCGGACAGATCCCCGGATTTGGCTTCCAGTTCTTCGATCCGCGCAATACAAGCCTTCAATTCCTCTCCGTATTTGCCTTCACATTCTTCTCTTGATGCCATCAGATCTACTCCTTTCATTCAAGGTTTCGATATAATCAAAGTATAAGGACGGCCGCCTCCGATTCAACCATCGGCGCCGCTGCGGGGACCCCGGTCGAATTCCATGATTCGAGCGAATCGGGTGTCGGGTCCTTTTGTCACCTCATGATAAAGCGGGCTGTCCCTGGTCACCCGACCGCCCATATCATAGGTAAAGGCCCGAACCGCCTGATGCCGAATCCAGTAGCCGGCAAGGACCGGCCCCGCGTCGTTGTAGCAGGAATGAAAATGGAGGAATTCCGACTGGGGTTCGGGCCGATTCTCAATCCACTTTTCCGGGGCGTTATCAAAAAAAACCGGATTGATTCGATTCTTCGTGGGAATGGAAAAACCGACATCCGATAAAGAACTGAACACGGCCTCGCCCTCATAAAGTTTTGCATTCACCGGCGCGTCGGAGGCATAAAAGCCCCGCTCATTGAAGCAGACGAACCGCAATCGGGTGAGATCCCGGGGATCGGGGGGGAGAAAATAATATCCAACAAAAGGTCCGAATCCCAGAATTCGCCCGCTCCGGTCGACTTCCAGGGTATCCACATAGCCCCGGGGCACCGCCAGCTCGACCTCGTCCTGGCCGGTGGTCTTCAGAGTGTCTGATCCACACCCGAGTAAAAGACCTGCGGCGGCACACATCAGAACGCCGGTGGTCATGAACCTACCGATGCGCATGGTCAATTCTCCCAGATTTTCCCGATCCCCCAGACGCATAGACCGAAACCGATCGCGATCACCCCCACGGCCACCGACTGGCCGCCCAACCAGTCGGCCAGGCTGATCTGACCCACATTGGTGGGATCATACAGGAGCGGCACCAGCTGTTCATGGAACTGGGCAAACACGGCGGCGCCGGCCAGCCCGCCCAGCAGAGCGAAGATGGCATCCATGCGCCCCTCTCCTACCGCGGCCCAGGCGGTGCCGGGGCAATACCCGGCCAGTCCCCAGCCGATCCCGAAAATGATCGCCGCCAGTCCGGTGGCCACGATGCTGGTGGGCAGAATCAGGGTACGGCCCACATCCACCGCTTGAAGTCCGAACAAACCGACCGCGGACAAGGCCACGGCGGCGAGCATGAATTTGGGAATATTGGAGTCGATCATCAGATGGGCCCGGGCCATCACATTGGCATTGGTGGCCCCCACCCGCTGGATTACGAATCCGAATGCGATGCCGGAAAACAGCCCCAGCCAGATTTTCGCGATCATGATTGCGTCTCCTTTCCTGCCTTGCCGTAGACCATCCGGGCGGTGATCATGGCCACGGCAAAAATGATTACGCCGAAATAAAGTCCGCTGACCGCCAGCTGGCTCGACCCGGAGATGAACAGCCCCAGGGTGCATCCGCCGGCCAGCCGGGCCCCGAAGAGAATCAGAAATCCGCCGGTGAAAGTGGCGGCGTACCGTTTAACCCGGCTGTTTCCGAATTTTCGTTCCCAGATTTCCGGAATGTCCCGGACCGGAATTTTCAATGTCCGGCCCCCGATGAACCCGCCCAAGGCCATGCCCAGGACAAATGCGAAAAGCCAGGAGCCCGGCCCCGGCACCATCCGGTAATGGGCTTTGTCGTTTACATACTCGGGTGCGGCGGACTGAAAAAATCCCTTCAGGGTGCTGACGAATCCGCTGGAAGATGCCGGCGGGCCGAAGGTGGCGAAGATGAAAAGGATGATCCCCGCCAGGGCGAACGAGGCGGGAACCCATCGCCAGTAGGTCGCAGGCGGTTGTCGTGAATCGGTTTTCATGTCTCAACCTCCGCAGGATACATAGCCGCCCTTGGGCGCGCCGGATGATGTCTGTGCAGACTGGGTGCCGGAACTTTGAACGGCCCCGGATCGGGACCTCTTTCCTCCGGCTCCGGGCAGATTCCCGCCGGTCAGCTTGTTCTCGGCGGTCTCCACCGGGTAAAAATTGGCGGGGTTGCCCCATTCTTTCCAGGAAGGTTCATAGGTGATGACGTCATTGAACCCCATCAGTCGAAGCACGAAATAGGAAAAGGAGCTGCGCCTGCCGGAGGCGCAGTAGACCACCACCCCCTTGTTCGGATCGATCCCCCGATAGAGTTCCTGAAGTTCGGGGTAGGATTTCATGGCCTTGGATTCTTTATCGACCCAGTTCTGCTTGTATTCGATGTTGATGGCGGTGGGGATATGGCCCAGCTTGAGCGGATTGCCGTGAAGATCCCTGGTTCCCTTTTCCCCGAGATATTCCGCCGAGGACCGGACGTCGATGATCCGGTAATAGGGGTCCCCGAGGTTTTTATAGATGAAGTCCCCGGTCTCCAGTTTGCGGGAATCGATCTCATCGGAGGGGGCCTGATAAAGAATGGGGTCGAGCTGTTTCGGATCACGTGCCAGGTCCCCGCCCGCATCGATCCAGCTGTCGATGCCGCGGTCCACCACCTTCTTGTCCGAATGACCCAACACATCCAACACCCAAAAGAAATAGGCGGCGGTAGCCCCGCCGTCCCGTTTCACCGAATCGTACAGCACCACCGTATCGGTGCGGGCGATCCCGTGCTGACCCAGGATTTCCTGGGCCCGGGTCGGCCCCACGAAAAGTTCTCCCAGATTGTCGGCGGTGTCGTCGTACCGGAATTCGGACCAGGGCAATCGAATGGCGCCCGGAATCACCTCTCCGTCGAAATACTTGTCGGTGCGGACATCCACGAGCACTACCCGGGGATCATCTTTGTGCCGCTTCAGCCAGTCGGCCGTGGCCAGAAAACCCTTGTTCGGGTATCCGTTTTCGGTCTCCTTCTGCGCGGACGCCAGGGACCAGTAGACTCCCAGCAGCAGTATGACGGCGATCACCGCATACCGCACCATCTTGTTCGTGCTCATACCTTCGGTCCTCCAAATGGGTTAAGAATTTTCCCGCCGGTAATCGGCGAGTCAATGGTGCCGTCGAGGATACCATGGGGATCGATACTGACGGAAGGGGTTATGGAATGTATAATGCGGGCTGTGAAACCGTATTTTAATTCAAATCAGGGAAAACCCGCGAACCGGGAAATCACGGGTTTTTCAAGGAATAAATGGACTTCAAGGAAAAACCGGAAGGGAAAACTACACAGTTCTATGTACGCCGGCAGGCGTTTTGCGAGAACTCAAACCAAAATTCCGGTACAAGCCCGTCTCAAGTCCCTTTTAGAGGCTTTTCCGGTTCAGTCGGGGTTTTTCAGCCCTCGGAGTGAAGATTCAAAAGGTAGACCCGTTCCACCCGAACGCCTTTCGGTCTACATTCTGAAAATCGATATAGATTCGATCGGCCGGGATTTCAAATTCAGCCTCCATGAAATCGCATAATTTCTTCGAATATTCTTCACATCGCGTCATGTCCAGGCCGATGCTCCTGAGTTCCGCAAATCCGACCGGGCCCTTGGCGCCGCCGAAGCGCATGGACAGCCCGGTCTTGAAACTCACCAGAACATATTTTTCCGGTTTCCCCAAAAGCTCGGCGATCAAAGCCGAGGTCAGCTTCACCTTCAGATTGAAATCTCCGCGCGTCAGTTTTTTATTTGTTTCCAGGCTAAAATAGGGCATTCGCTGCTTTTCCCCTTTTCATGTTCATATCGTCCCCTGATATCAACGGGGGTTTCCCACCGGCATCAGATAAAGCGGCTGCTCTTCGATATCGTTGTTGAGAACCGCCTTGACCTCTTCGTCTTGAAAGGCCCCGATGGAGACGGCGCCCAACTCTAAAGCTTCAGACTGGAGATAGACATTCTGGGCCGCGTGCCCGGCTTCCATATGAACATACATAATCCCCCGCTGGCCGTACTTGCCGGTCACCCGCGCGTATACCGCGCAGAAGACCAGAACCACGGGCGCTTTTCGGACCGGGGACTGGCCCAGGGCGGCCCGGGAAAGCTCGGCCCGTTTGTCTCCCTTGACCACCCGGGAGACCCCGTGTTTGGTGGGCAGGTATTTATAGACACCGGGCTCTAAATCCGATACCTTTCCCGCTACCACATAAATCTCCAGCGGGTAAAGAGCCCCGGCCGAGGGCGCGGTTCGATACCCTTTGGAGCTGTTCATTCCCTGAGCCGCCCAGAGAATCTGCCCCAACTGTTTTAAGGTCAGGCTCTGGTCTGTGTAACTTCGAGCCGACCGCCTCTGACTCAGGGCCGCTTCCACCGAAACCTCGCTGTCGAAGCTCGGTTCCGGAAGTTCTGTCATACCGGGCATGGATGCACACCTCCCCATCTGATAGAAACAGACCGACCAAAGCTGGAAAACGGCCAACCAGAGGAGGGTCCGAACCGGCGGTTTGATCTGTTTTCTATACATCGTTTTCATTTTTACCCTATCGGCTGTTCCCTTTTGCGTTTCGTTTCTATTCCCCGGTGACCGGTGGACCGGACCCGTGTAAACTGTGTGTTCGGTCTTTACCAGGCGCTTCACCGAATCGGCGGTTGGAGGAATTGGATCGACCTTACCAAATCTTTAGAGAACGGTCAACTTTCTAAAACAAATTCATCCATTCTCAAATGATTCAAACTATAATGAACAAAAATGAGATCGGAAATGGTTTACGGAATCGAAGAAGGGCTCAGGGGGGCGGCAATGAATCCTGAAATTTCGCAGGCGTGTTCTGAGAACGATAGACCCACTGCCGGTTGCGCGCAGCCGCCATGAGCGGCCCCACCTTGACGTCGACATAATCGTAAACCTTGGCGCGGGTCTTTCCCGGGGCCGGCCGGAGGATTCGGCCCAGGTACTGCAAAATCCGACCGGTGAACCGGACCGGCGTGGTAATGAAAAGGGTGGTCAGATTGCGGCAATCGAATCCTTCCCCGATGAGCTGTCCGGTGGCCACCACCGCCCGGGCCGCTCCCTGGTTGATCCGGTCGATCACTGTTCGGCGTTGGGCCATGGTGAGATCACCGGTGAGCAGCTCCGCCTGAACATGGTGTTTGAACCGCAGCAGGGAATGAAGCGTTTGACAGTGTTTTTTCCGATCCGAGAGTACCAGGCAGACGCCCTTTTCGGCCTCCCGGGCCACGTCTTCGGCGATCATGCGGTTCCGATCGTCGTCGGCGGTCAGCTCCGAGAGCATTTTGGGATATTCCCGCACCGGGTCATGGAACGGGGAAAATCCGGTCTCCCGAATCACCACATCCGCTTCCAGAATATGGCCGTCCTTGATCAGAGGGGATTTTTCAATTTCATAATGGACATCCCCCAGGTGCCAGAAGATGAGCCGGGAGAGCTTGTCCCGGCGCCAGGGGGTGGCGGTCAATCCGAGCATGTACCGGGCGTCGAATGCGGAGACCGCCTCGGTAAAGGTTCGGCTGGGAGCCCGGTGGCACTCGTCCACCACCAGAGAACCGATCCGGGGGGCCGCTTCTTCAGCGCATTTATAGAGCGACTGCACCAGGGCGACGGTAATCTCAGGCCCGAACCGCTTCTCCCCTCCGCCGATCAGGCCCACCGAGTCTTCCGGAATGGAAAGGAATTCCCCGATTTTTTCGATCCACTGAAAGGCCAGATCCCGGGTATGGACCACCACCAGAGCGGGCTGGCGGCGATGGGCGATCATGTAAAGGGCGATCACCGTCTTGCCGGAGCCGGTGGGGGCGCTTAGAGTGCCGAATTCCTTGGACAGCATCCGATCGGCCGCCTCCTCCTGAAAGGGTTTGAGCCGGCCCGAGAATTCAAAATCGACTTCGGGAAGGGTCCGCCGCAGGTCTTCAAGTGCATAAGAGATATTCATGCGCCGGCACATCAGGATGAGCTGCCGCACATACCCCCGGGGAAGGAGAATTCGGCCGGTCCGGGTCTTTTCAAAAAAAGAGAGGTATTCCGGCGTCCCTTTGTTCCATCGGCCCAGGCGTTCGTTTTCCCGCCACTTGGGATTTGCGAACCGCATCTGTTTTCTTAGAATCGCCTCCAGCTCGGTCGGGGTGTTTTCAAGTGACAATCGGTTCCGAATGGTTATCTTCAAAATAAAATTCCATCATTTTTCGGGGTTCGGGACAGGGATGAAAATGCGTGCTGACAGACAGAAAACGTTTGACTTGTATCCCACAATTGCTTATTCAACCATAAAATATTCCTAAAACAATTGCTTATGCGATTGTTCAGGTGCACGCGAACCGTTGACCAGCTCCGGTGGGAGTCGACCGGGTACGGATAACATACAACCGAATACCGATTTTCTCAATCCCCGATTGTGCTGACAACATGACCCGAACCCACAGAAAAATGCGGAGGAGATGATAGACACGCTCATATGACAAGTAAAATTCTAATTAACGCGGCGGATCCAGAGGAATCCCGCATCGCCAAAGTCAAAGATTCCAAACTGGAAGAATTCCACATCGAAAGCGCCGCAAAGGAGATCATTCACGGTAATATCTACAAGGGGGTCATCACCCGGGTCGAGCCGGGCCTTCAGTCGGTATTTATCGATTTCGGCGGAGAACGCCACGGATTTCTGCAAAAGCATGAAATTCATCAGGATTATTATCTCGACAATCTCTCCGGAGACCATAATATCAAGAACCTGGTCAAGCGGGGTCAGGAACTTCTGGTTCAGGTCACCAAGGATCCCATCCTGAAAAAAGGGGCCATGCTCACCACCTTTATCTCCCTGCCGGGCCGCTATGTGGTGCTGATGCCCGGGTCCAAAAACCGGGGCATCTCCCGAAAAATCGAAAGCGAGGACGAACGGCAACGGCTGAAAGACCTGATCAACAAAATCAAAATCCCCGAGGGCTTCGGTCTGATCGTCCGCACCGCCGGCGCCAACTGCACCAAGACCCAGCTGGCCAAAGACGTCCAATACTTGCTGCGCCTGTGGAAAAATATCAATAAAAAGGGGGTCGGTGAATCCGCCCCGGCCCTGCTCTACAAAGAGCGGAGCCTGGTGCTGCGCATCATTCGGGATTATTTCACTCCGGAAATCAAGGAGATCCTCATCGACGACGAGTCGGTCTGTCATGAGGTCAAAGACTTCGTCAACATCATCTCCCCCAAAGACACCCGCATCGTCAAACACTACAAAGGGCCCAAGCCGATCTTTACCAAGTATGAGTTGGAGGCCCAGATCTCTTCTATTTTCGAAAGCCGGGTGGAGCTGAAATCCGGGGGCTCCATCGTGATCGAACAGACTGAAGCCCTGGTGGCCATCGATGTCAACTCCGGCAAAAGCACTCAGAAACGGTCGGTGGAGCAGACCGCCTACTCCACCAATCTGGAAGCGGCCGAAGAGATCGCCCGGCAGCTTCGGCTTCGGGACCTCGGGGGCCTCATCGTCATTGATTTCATAGACATGCGCGACTCCAAGCACAAACTGGAGGTGGAAAGAACCCTCAAGGCCCAGGTCAAAGAAGACAAAGCTCGAATCAAAGTGGGCCGAATCTCTAAATTCGGCCTTCTGGAGATGTCCCGGCAGCGCATTCGCCCCTCCATCGAATACGGCAGTCATCATCCCTGCAGATTCTGCGAAGGAAAAGGCCTGTTGCCCTCCACCGA
>JBKHDE010000166.1:0-10692 GCA_046541495.1 Desulfococcaceae bacterium | reverse complement strand
AGCGGGACCGGCGCAGCGACAGGCCCTGTTTTGGAAGAAACATTTCCCGGCCTGGTCTTCGTCCATGTCCGGGAGAATCCGTTTCTGGGCGCCCGGTTCGGCATCCGGTCGATTCCGGTTCAGGTCTTCTATGACAAAAATGGAAAGGAAGTGTTCCGCCATACCGGTTTTTTGGCCGAGGCGGAAGTCATGAAACAGATTGAAAAAATGGAGGTGGCATCCAAATGAAGAAAATTCGAATGATGGTTTTAGGATTATTTGCCGTTCTGGCGATCATCGGCGCGATTGCCTATCATTTCAACCAGGAGCCCGCCGCGACCGCATCCTCGCACACATCGGCCGTCGAAACCGTTCCGGTCGAGGGCGTGCCCACCATGGTCGATCTGGGAGCCACCGAGTGCATCCCCTGCAAGATGATGGCCCCGATTCTGACTGAACTGGAAAAGGAGTATGCCGGAAAAGCGGCCATCGTCTTCATCGACGTATGGAAAAATCCGGGCGAGGCCAAAAAGTTCGGGATTCGGGCGATTCCAACCCAGATCTTTTATGACGAAGACGGAAAAGAGGTCTACCGGCATACCGGTTTCATGGACAAAAAAAGCATCGTCAAACAGCTTCAGAAGTTGGGAGTCGGTTGATTTCTCAACAAATTAAGGAGAAATGCGCATCATGCTGGATCAATTGTTTTTGACCGTAAACCAATGGATGACCGGCGGCATTCTCATCGCCGCCGCGGGCTGTTTTATATGGGGAATGATCAGCGTACTGTTTTCGCCCTGCCACATGGCTTCCATCCCCCTCATCGTCGGCTATGTGGGCGGCCAGAACCGGACCCTGGACACCCGGCAGGGAGCGAAATACGCGGTGGCTTTTACGGGCGGGCTGTTTCTCACCATCGCCCTGGTGGGCGTCGTCTGTGTGCTTCTGGGTCGAATGCTGGGCCAAATCGGCCCCTACTGGACCATCCTGGTGGGTGCGATTCTCATCTGGGTCTCTCTGGATATGATGGGGGTTTCCGCCTGCTCCATGTCGGGCGGTCTGATGAGCCGGTTCAAACTCAAAGGCATTTTCGGCGCTTTTGTTCTCGGGCTCGCTTACGGTCTGCTCTCCGGTTCCTGCACCTTCGGGTTTATCGCACCGATTCTGGCCTTCATCACGATTCAGGAAAAGGTCGCTATCGGGATTTTTTATATCGTGCTTTTCGGAATTGGCCACTGCATCCCCATCGCCGTGGCCGGCAGCTCCACGGCCCTGGTGCAGCGCCTGATTTCCAGCGGCAACTTCCAGAAAGGCAGCATCTGGTTTCGAAAACTGGCGGGCGTCGCCATCGGGCTGTTCGGCGTCTATTTTGTTGTAACCCCCTTTGTGGGTGCATAAGGCATGCAGGCAACCTGAAGGTTGCCTGCATGCCTACTGATCTAAAATATATGAAACATGAGGATTTAAGATGAAATCGAAGATAAAACAATTTCTGGTTCTGTTCGCCGGCTTGCTCGCGGCAACCGCCGCATCTGCCGGAAATGAATCGACGGTTCCTTCCCCGGTCGCTTTTTTGCCGGAGCAGGTCTATACATTCGAACCGGTAATCGAGGGCACGGAGGTTGCTCATGATTTTACACTGCGAAATGCCGGAAACGAGACTCTTTATATTGAAAATCTCAAATCCGGGTGAGGCTGCACCGCCGCTTCCAGTGCGAAGCAGATCCCTCCGGGCGGAGAGACGAAGATTACCGTAAAGATGTCGACCTACGGGTATGGCGGCAGAAATATTCGTGAAACGGTGTACATACAGACCAATGACACGCAACAACCGGGGCTGAGTGTCACCCTTCAGGGCCCCGTCGAAAAATTCGTGGAGATCAAACCCGGCCGTGCCATGCTCGTCGGAAAAGCGGGGACTTCGGCGGAACAGAAAATCCGGATCATCCCCCAGGATCGATATCCGTTTCAGGTCGTCAAGACGCGAGCAAAAGACGGCAAGAATATCCAATTTCATCTTGAGGAGGTGAAAACCTCCGAAAAAAAGACCTATCTTCTGACGGTTGAGAATCGGAAACCCGATAAAGGCCGGTATTACGATCAGATCTTCATCGATACCGACTACCCGGAATATCCGGTCATTCGAATTCAGGTGATGGGCAATATTCTTTGACATTCAGAATGCGAAACAGATACAGAATGCTAAACAGAAATCGAATGTTCTTCGTCTGCATGGTGCTGTTCATGACGATTTCGACTACCCGGGACTTTCTTCCATCGGCATTCGCCGAGGGAAAGGGCCCGATACCGCAACAGGTTCCCTCCGTGAAAAGGCGGATTCCCATGCCTTGGCCGCTTGCTGCATGTATCGAAACAGCCCTTGAAAACAATCCGGATCTTCGGTCCGCCAGCGACGAAACCGATGTCGCGGCGGCCGAAGCCCGAATCGCCGAAGCCGAACGGTGGCCGTCCCTTCGGGTAAAGGGCGGTGCAAGCCGCTACCTGGACGAGCAGCGGCTCCTGTCGGCACGTTTCAACGGCGAGCCGGGGGTTTTCGACAGAACCTTCTCCGACATAGGGGTCAGCCTTCGCATGCCTCTGTTCACCGGCGGCCGCATCGTCAATACGATTCGGGCCGCGGAGCTGACAGAAGCCGCCGTTCTGGAGCGCTTCGTCCGAACCCGGGAGGAGCTGATTTTCAATGTGACCAGCGCCTTTTTTACGATTCTCGGCCGTCGGCGGGAACTGGAGAGCATCACCTTTTCCCGGGACGTTCTGGAAAAGGACCGGGACCGGATCGATGCCATGATATCGGCCGGAAAGGCGGCCCGGTCGGACCGGCTGCGCATCGATGTCCGGCTGGCCCGGGTGGAACAATCCCGGGTCCGGGTGCGCAATGAGATCGAGGTGGCCTGGCGGGTACTCTATAATCTGATGGGATTGCAGACCGCCTTTGACCGAAAAACACCGGAGTTGGAGGACGAACTGCTTCCCATGCCGCCTCCGCCCGATCCCCGGGGCGCTTTTGAATTTGCGCTGAAACAACGGTCCGATCTTCAGGCGGCCATCGCATTGGCCGAAGCCCGGGCCCGAGGGGTGGACGCGGCTCGGGGGGAACGATGGCCCGAGGTCAATCTGGAAGGAAGCTATGGATATCGAGCAGCCGTCGATCCGGTGGAACAACCGAGGGGCGCCGACGATATCGAGGATCGGGGAGTCATCGGCCTGACTCTCGATATCCCCGTCTTCGAGGGGGGACGCATTGGGGCGCGGGTTCGCCGGGAGGCGGCTCGGCTCTCCGCCGCGCAGGAAAAGGTGAACTCGCTGCGCCTTCGGATACAAAAAGAGGTGGAAACGGCCATATTGGATATCGAATCCGCCCGACAACGGGTGGCTGCTCAGGAAGCCGCCATCGCCCAGGCCCGGGAGGCCCTGCGAATCGAACAGGAAAAATACCGGCTGGGCAAGGGAACCATTCTGGACGTGCTCGACGCCCAGGGGTCCCAGTTGGATATCGAAACCGAATACTACCGCGCATTGGCGGAATATCACATTGCCATCAGCCGGTTTCGGCTGTCTACAGGAGACTTGTCATGAAATCATATTGGGTCCCGGGGATAATCATTTTCGTCGCTCTGATATTTGCCGGTTGCGACGCGACGCCGATCACGGCGGACGCATCCCAACCAAAGACCGAACCGGCCTCCGGACCGAAAACCGAAAAACCATCTCCGGTGCGGGTTGTTACCGCCAGACACCAGGTCATCTCCCGCGAAATCGAGGCGACCGGCGACGTGGTCGCCGCCAATCGCGTCACCATCCGGTCCAGCGTGGAAGGCCCCATCGCCTGGTTTCCCTGGCGAGAAGGCGACGCGGTGAAAAAAGGCGAGCGGCTGGTGGAGATCGACCGGCCCGTGTACCGGGAAGAGGTTCGCGGGGCCGAGGCGGCGCTGGCCGTGGCCCGGGCCCGGCTGGCCGATTTCAGGGCCGGCACCCGCGAGGAAGAGGTGGCCCAGGCGGCCGAGACCGTCCGGCAACTCGAATCCTGCGCAGTTTTCGCTGAAACCGATTTGACACGGGTAGATCAACTGGTGAAAACCGGGGCGCTGCCCGAAGAGTCCCTCGAAAAAGCCCGCGTGGCCTTCACCAAATGCGAGACCGGCCTGACAGCGGCCCGGGCAAGACATCGCATGCTCAAGGCCGGACCCACCGCCACCGACCTGGCGGTCCAGCAGGCTTTGGTGAGCGAGGCCGAAGCAAGGCTGGACATGGCCCGGGCCAGACTGGCCGAATGCGTGATCCACGCACCCTTCGACGGCGTGGTCGCACAGGTGGAAGTTCGACCCGGAGACCTGGCCCAGGCCAAGGCCCCGCTGTTGACGCTCATAGAGACGGCTTCCATCGTCGTGCGGTTCAGCCTGCCGGAATCCGGGACCCGCACCTTGAACGGGCAAATCCCGGTATCGGCCGTTTTCGACGCTCTTCCGGGGCGGTCCTATCCGGCGCGAATCGTCCGGGTCTATCCGGAAATCGACCCGCGGACCCGGACCCGGACTGTGGAGGCCCGGGTGGAAGATGCCGCGGAACTGGTTCCCGGCATGTTCGCGCGGCTGGCGGTAGTCGTCGAATCTTCGGAAGCCTGCGTCGTCCTGCCGGACCGGGCTTTGCTGACCCGGTCCGGGGGAGACCCGGCGGCCTTCGTGGTCGTCGATGGCGCGGCCGAACGGCGAACGGTGAAAACCGGCATCGAGAACGGGTCCTGCATCCAGGTGGTCGAGGGCGTCCGGTCCGGCGAACAGGTGATCGTCGCCGGCCACGAGAAAATTAAAAACGGCGCGCCGATCAAGGCGGAACCTTTTGACGGCGATCCGTGCCCGGCGCCGAAAAGGGAAGGCGTGTCGTCATGAGGATTACCCGAACCGCGCTGAAGCGTCCAGTGGCCGTGGCCGTTCTCACCCTGGCGGCGGCGGCCGTGGGCCTGTTCAGCCTGAAGAACCTGGCCGTGGATTATCTGCCCCAGGTCACCTATCCCATGATCAAGGTGCATATCTGGTGGCCCGGGGCCACGCCCGACGAGATCGAAACCAACCTGGCCGAGCCCATCGAGCGGGTGATGGCCACGGTGGACAACCTCGACTACATCGAGTCCTCCAGCATCGAGGGCATGTACACCCTGCTGGTCAACTTCCAGTACGGCGTCAACGTCGAGGCGGGCTATCAGGACGTGCTGGCGGTTATGGGCCGGGTGGCCCGCAAGCTGCCCGCCGGCATGGACCCGCCGGTGGTTATGAAGGCCGACCCGTCCCAGTTGCCGGTTATGCAGATCACCCTCTCTTCGGACCGGCACGACCTGGTCTGGCTGCGGGACTGGGCCGACAACTGGCTGACCGACCGCGTTACCGCCGTACCGGGTACCGCCGGGGTGGAGGTGGTGGGCGGCCTGAAGCGGGAAATCCGGGTGCTTTTGGATCCCCGGCGTCTGTCGGCCTACGGGGTTTCCCCGGTTCGGGTGGCCCGGTTGTTGACCGACGAAAACCAGGAGATGTTCGCCGGTCGCGTCACCGTGGAGAACCGGGAAATCATCGCCCGGACCATGGGGGAATTCGAAAGCCTCGCCGAAATCGAAAATCTGGTGGCGGCCCGGGGCCGAAACGGCGAACCGGTGTACCTGAAGGACCTGGCCGTCGTCGAGGACGGCCATGAGGAGATGCGCGTCAACACCCGCTTCAACGGCGAACCCAGCGTCAAGCTGAGCGTTATGAAACAGGCCGAGGCCAACACCGTGGCGGTTTCGGACGCGGTTCGCCAACGAGTCGAGAACCTGGAGGCCGAGATTCCGCCGGGCATTCGGCTCGCCGTGGTCGAAAACCAGGGCGACTACGTCATGGCCGCGATCCGGAGCGTGCAAAGCTCTGCGCTTCTGGCCGCCGTTCTGGTGATCCTGGTGGTCTATCTCTTTCTGGGCCGCTGGCGCCAGGTGGCGGTCATGGCCGCGGCCCTGCCGGTCACCCTGCTGGTGAATTTCTTTTTCATGAAGGTCGCCGGCTTTTCCATCAACCTGTTCTCCCTGGGCGGCCTGGTGGTGGCCCTGGGGGTGATCCTCGACAACTCCATCGTGGTGCTGGAGAACATGACCCGGCTCAAGGCCGAGGGCCGGCCCGACTGGGCGGCCCGGGGCGTCGAAGAGGTCGGCCCGGCCATCGTGGCCGCGACCCTGACGTTTCTGGCCCTGTTCCTCCCCTTTATGTTCGTGCCGGGGCTTGCGGCCCTGCTGTTCAAGGAGCTGGTGCTGGTGGTGGCGGGGATCGTGGTCGTCAGCCTGGCGGTGGCCGTGACCCTGACGCCGGTGCTGACCCATCGCCTGCTTCAGAGCGACCGGTCGACGCGTCCCTCCGCGGCGGCGCGGTTCTTCGATCATCTGATCGGTGCCTTGACCCGCCGGTACGAAAAATTCCTGTCGCTGTGCCTGCGATGGAAAAAAGCCGCCGTGTCGGTTACGGTGCTGCTGTTTTGCGGCGGCCTTTTCCTGGCCGCGGAGACCGGTTCCGAATTCCTGCCCAAGGTGGACGACGGCCGGGTGATGGTGAAGCTGAAAATGCCGTCCGGCACGGCCGTGGGAGAGGTGGACACCATCCTCAAACAACTGGAGGAAAAACTTCGCGACCTGCCGGAGATCGATTCTATCTTCACCCTGGCCGGGGGCAAGGTATGGGGCCTTTACACCTATGAGATCGCCAGCGAAGGAGAGCTGAACATTCAGCTCGTCCCCAAATCCCGGCGGAACATTGCCACCGAAGCCTTCATCCGAAAAATCAAGCCCATGATCGGGCAGGTATCGGTTCCCGGCGGCAAGGTCCCGGTTATGCAGATGAAGGTCAAGGGCATTCGCAAGGCCGGCGACCAGGAGGTGGAAATCAAAGTCCGGGGAACCGAGGTAAAGCCGATTTTCGAGTTCGCGCAGAAGACCGCGGCCCGATTACAGGAAACTTCCGGCCTGGGCAACGTCACGATCTCCATGGATATCAGCAAGCCCGAATACCGGGTTTTTGTGGACCGGGCCAAGGCATCGGCCCTGGGCATCGGGGTGGGCGAGGCCGCCCAAACCCTGCGCGGATTGGTTCAGGGCGTGGTGGCCACCCAGTACCGGGACGGCGGGGAGTACTACGATATTCGGGTGCTGGTCCCGGACGCACGGCTGCGCAGCCGGACGGACCTGGAAAACCTGATCGTCAAACACAACGGCGGCGCGCCGGTGTATCTGCGGGACATCGCCGAGGTCCGCCGGGCCGTGGGGCCGGTGGAGATCGTCCGCGAAAACCAGGCCAAACAGGTGATCGTACGGGCCGATTCGGTCGGCATCAGCGTGGGCGAGGCCGTAGCCCGGGCCGAAGCCGCGGCCGCTTCTCTGCCACGGCCGGCCGGGGTTTCCTACGAAATGGGCGGTCAGGCCCAGATGATGGCGGAAAACCGAAGGGCCATGGGGCTCATCATCGGGTTCGCGGCCCTGTTCGCCTACGTGGTGCTGGCGATCCAGTTCGAATCCTTCGTGCTGCCGCTGCTCATCATGATCGGGATCCCCTTCGCCTTGACCGGCTCCTTTGCGGCCCTCTACATCACCGGCACGCCCCTGGGGGTCACGGTGCTGATCGGCCTGGTGGTCATGATGGGCGGCATCACCTCCCAGGGCGTGGTGCTGCTCTCCCTGGCGGAAACCTACCGGGCCGGGGGAATGTATCCCGAACAGGCCGTCGAAAAGGCGGCGCCGGTGCGGGTCCGGCCGATTCTCATGACCCAGCTCACCACCGTGCTGGGCCTGATTCCGCTGGCCCTCAATCTCGGGGAAGGCGGGGACATGCTCATGCCCATGGCCGTGGCCGTAATCGGCGGGCTGGTCTATTCCCTCGGGCTGACCCTCTTTTTTCTGCCGGCGGCCTACGGATTGGTCTTCGGCGGGCGGGAATCGGCGGTTGACCTCGAAGAAACGGCAACCTGCGGAAATGTACCCGTGAAAACAATTCCATGACAAGGAGGAAACATATGGTTCTCACTGACGGAACCGGAATTCATGCAAATGAAAGCGGCAGTAACGGATGCGGACGGCGAGGAAGCCCTTCGCATTCTCAAAAAATTCATCAAACAAATCGAACAGCACAAACGGGGCGGGATGAAATCGCACCTGGACGGGTAGATACCCGCTCCCTTGCAGAGAGGAAGATGAAATGCGACCGAACCAAGTAATTTACATTCTTATTTTTTTGATCCTGACCGGCTTGCCCGGATATGCGAATGAACCGAAGACCGATGCCTTCGATGCGTATCTCAAAGGCTTCGACAACCGGGAACGGAGAAACATGAAAATCCGGATTCCCGAATTGATCGAGCTGCACAGGCGGAACCGGGTGCAGATCATCGACATACGAACTGCGGAAGAGTATTCCGCTTATCATCTCGATTCTATCCCCCATATCCCGGTCGATGAATTTCCCGATCGACTCGGCGAACTCGACCGAAGCAAAATCATCGTTCCGGTTTGCTCCGTGTATGTTCGGGCCGCCATCATCAGGACCTATCTGACGTTGAAGGGCTTCGATGCCAGATATCTGGTGGACGGAATGATAGGCTTGTCCCAATACTTGAAGAGGACCGGGGCTTCGGATTTGTTTCACCCGGCCCCTTGAAACCGATGAGGAACGATACCAAAAAAGGAAGGAGATTATGATTGAAAATGAAGTAAAACCATTGTATCGGGCTCTCTGGCAAACACCCGCTCTGCTGGGGCTGGCCCTTCTTCTGGCGGTCGGGATCAACCAGTGGCGGCCCGGCGGCATACCGCTCGTCGGCGACTGGTCGGCGGATGCCCGCTTTGCCGACACTTCGGGCCACAGCCTGGTCATCCCCCTGGAAGAGGCCCGGGAACTGTTCGAACGGGATGAAATCCTGTTCGTGGACGCCCGGCCGGAAAACCAGTATCAGGAGGGCCATCTTCCGGACGCGTTGATCATTCCGTGGCAGGAGGTGGACCGTTATTTTATGGAAGCGGCCGAGCAACTCGAGGAAGGCAAAACCATCGTCACCTATTGTGACGGGGAAAGCTGCGATTTGAGTCACGAACTGGCCTTGTTTTTAAAAGATATGGGATTTGCAGACGTCCGGGTCCTGGTCAACGGCTGGACCGTTTGGAAGCGGGCCGGACTGCCGACGGAAGGAGGATGAAGAGACAATGGGCAACCAAAACGAAGCAACCATTCGAACCGGCGCCTACCAGAGCCGCATTCCGGGAATCTCCCGGCCGAAAGCCGCGGCTTTTCATGCCGCACGGCTGTTCATGGGCGGCGTTTTTCTCTACGCCAGTTACGACAAAATTTTGAAACCGGCCGCCTTCGCCGAGGCGGTCTACAACTATCAGCTCCTTCCCGACGCCGCCGTCAACCTGGCGGCCCTGGTTCTGCCCTGGCTGGAGTTGCTGCTCGGAATCTGCTTGATCGCCGGGGCCTGGCTGCCGGGGGCGACCCTGGTCAGCACCGGTCTGATGACGGTTTTCATCGCCGCCCTGATGTATAATCTGGCCCGGGGCCTCGACATCCATTGCGGCTGTTTTTCCACCGAAACCACCGAAGGCCCGGTCGGTATATGGACGGTGCTGCGGGATTTGGCTTTCCTGGCCGTATCGGTCTACCTGATGCTGCATGTATTCTTCTTCCGGAAGGGGTTGAGATCATTCGGTTCGAAGCAGCATCCTGAAAATGAACCCTCGAAGGCATAAATGCGGATACCCGCTTTTGAATGGAGGCGCTCATGAAGCTGAAACTGAAACAGTTTCAGCTTCGGTTTCTTTTTCTCTTTTTTCTGGCGACCGCCCCGACCGCATCGGAGGCAGCCGCAGCCGAACCGCTTCGGAATGTGCTGGTGGTTTCCATCGACGCATTGCATCCTGATGCATTGGGCCCGGAAGCCTCCCCCGCCATTGCCGGCCTGATGCGCCAGGGCGCCTTTACCCTGAACGGCCAAAGCACTGATCCGCCCTTGACGCTGCTCGCCCATACCTCCATGTTCACAGGGCTCGCTCCCGAAGAAAACGGAAAAACCGACAACGGATGGCAACCCGGAATGCCGACCGTTGCCAAACCCACCCTTTTCGACGCGGCCAAAAGCCGGGACTTTCAGACCGGGTATTTCTATTCAAAGATGAAGCTGGGATATCTCGTTAACGACGCCGTGGATGTTCACCGACTCTCGAAAGAGTTTGCGGTGGACGATGCCTTTCCGTTTTTTCAAACGCCCGGGCGGCATTTCGTGTTTCTCCACATCAGCGGCCTCGATTACGTCGGTCCGGCTTCCGGCTGGCTGTCGGCGGCGTACTTGGAAGAGCTTGGTTTCATCGATGAAACCCTCGGGCCGCTGTTCGCATCGATCATGGAAGCGGGGAATTACCTGATCGTCGTCACCAGCGACCACGCCGGTCACGACAGGATTCACGGCAGCGACCACCCCGAGGACGCCCGTCTTCCCCTCGTTCTGGCCTCGGATCGGCTCGACCTGAAAGCCTTTCAAGACATCGATTACAGCGTCCTCGATCTGAAGCCGATGTTGACGAAATTTTTGGGAGTCGATGGATCGCCCCCCGAATGGCGACCGGGCAAAAAGCTTTCCATGCGTTCAGGCCGTTGAGCATCATGAACCCGACGCAACTGTTTCTCTCCGTATTCTATTTCA
>JBKHDE010000165.1:0-10703 GCA_046541495.1 Desulfococcaceae bacterium | reverse complement strand
CCAGGGCGATGGCCTTTTCCGGGCAGATCTCCTGACAGCAGAAACAGGTGATGCAGGTGTCGGCGTCCACCACCGGCAGATCCTCCTCGGCCATGGAAAGGGCCGAGACCGGGCACTGCTCGATGCAGCTGCCGCAGGCGGTGCACAGATCCGGGTCGGCCTTGGGCCGGAGCAGGGTCTTGCCTTCCAGCATCTGTTGAATGTCGGCATTGTCCATGAGCGCCTCCCCGCCCAGGGGCGGCAGCTTGAAATCGGGCAGCCGTTTGAACACGCCGTTGATCTCGATCCGGTCCAGGTCGAATTCGCCCAAGCCGTCCTCCCGGGCCTTTTGGAGAAACCGCAGGCGGCCCGGGTCCAGCCCCATCATGGCGGCGACCACCGCATCCATGGCCACGGCGTTGTCGGCGGCCAGAATCAGCCCGATCTTCCGCAGGTCGGGGGAGGCCGGGCCGTTGCCTTCCATTCCGACCACCGCGTCCATGATAAAGAGGTCCGGAACCCGAAGCTTGAACACCTCCACCACCAGCTCATGGAACCGCTCTGGGGTGCCGGCCAGCCGGTGGAGTTTGGCCTTCTGGGCCCCGGGCAGAATCCCGTAGCTGTTCTTGATCGCGCCGGTCATCACCGTCAGGCCGTGGGTCTTGAACTTGGGCAGGCTGATCACCACGTCGGCATCGGCCACCGCCTTGGACAGACTCACCGCCGCCATGAACCGGGGATCGAAATCGACCCGGACCGATTCATCCCCGATATTCCGGTAGCAGCTCCCGGCGGCCGCCATCAGCCCCGTCTTTTCAAAACTCTCCTCGTTGGCCCCGTAGTTGAACATCCCCGGATTGTCGCCCACGATCAGAGAGGCCGGATTCATCCCCGCCACTTTATCCACCACCGCTTTGAGCAGCGTGGGGTGGGTGACGATGCCCTCCTCGGCCGCCGAGGCCCGCAGCACATTGGGTTTGATCAACACCCGCTTTCCGGCCAGTTCAAGGGGAAACAGGGCAAAGGCCTCGTCCACGGCCTCTCGGACGGTGTCATAATCGGCAGAGCGGATCATTACGGTCGGCATGGTATTCTCCTTCCGAGGAAAAAAAATCGGATTATCGTTTTCATGATTCAGGACCGATTCAGTCGGTGTACCGGGTTTCTTGTTATCTATACGGTTGCTTTCGGTTTCGCAAGGCCATCGGCTCATAAAAGCCGGGTTTCCTGAAAAAGGTCATTTTTCACAATCTCAGGGATTCCGAAGCTCAATTTCATCCTTCCCCCGATTGCTTTCTTGAGATAAATGGGCTAATCGAACAAACTGAAGTTGTATCTAATAAAGATTGCTGTTTTTTCTGAAAACAAAAGACCACCCCGGATTAGAAGGCTACCCGTCATGAATGAGGAAACCCGAGGCAAGCACCCGGAATTGAATTCCGCGGCCGAGGGACCGACCCGAAAAGTCCTCCACTTTCCCGGGTTCGAAGGCTACCAGACGATACGGAATAGGGATGGAAATATTTCCCCCGACCAGATGGAAAAAGCGCTGATGGATAATCGAGAATACCTGCGCGCGACCTTTGAACAAGCCGCCGTCGGCATGATCTACGGTTCTACCGAGGGCCGTCCCGTCGCCGTCAACGATGCTTTTTGCAATATGCTCGGGTATAGCAGGGACGCCCTTCTTGAAATGACGTTTCCCGAATTTACCCATCCGGAGGATGTCGACGCCGATCTCGCTCTGTACCGCCGGTTGGTGAACGGGGAAATCCCTTCGTATTCTCTTGAAAAGCGCTATGTTCGAAAAGACGGCTCCTGGTTTTGGGGGAACCTTACCTTGAGCTGCATTCGGGAAGAGACCGGACAGGTTCGCCTGTTCTTTGCCGTCGTTCAGGACATCACCGACTGGAAGCGGGCGGAAACGGCGCTTCAGGAAGAATTCCGCAAAAATGAACGGCACCTGGCCCAGTTCAATGCACTGTTCTGCCAATTGACCGAAGGGTTGATCGTGTTCGACCCCGGGGGGAACCTGATCAAAATCAACCGGGCCGCCCTGAACATCTGGGATTATGAAGATGCGGCGGCCATTCCGCGGTCGTATCCGGAGATCAGAGACTTATTCGAGATTTTTGATTTGGCCGGGCACCCGCTGCCCAAAGCGCAGTGGCCCTTTCAGCGAATCATCAACGGAGAGGTGTTGACCGCCTATGATGTGCGGGTGACCCGAAAGGATATCGGCAAGACCTGGATCGGCTCCTACGGCGGGACCCGGGTTTACGATCGGGACGGACGGGTCCTGATGGTGATCGCCACCTTCCGGGACGTCACCGACCGTCACCTCGCCCATGCGGCGCTTCGGGAGAGTCAGCAGCAGCTTCAAACCTTGAATGAGTCCCTGGAGGCCCGGGTGGCCGAACGCACCGCCGAGGTGGAACGGTTGGCCGATCAACTGCGGGCCTTGACCGCCCAGGTGAGCCAAACCCAGGAAAAAGAGCGAAAATACCTTTCGGAGGTTCTCCACGACCACATTCAACAGCTCCTGGCCTCGGCCCGGTTTCAACTGGAGGCGATTCTGAGCGATCCCGGCGGGTCCCATACCGCCGAACTGGCGGAGTCCGCCAATGCGGTGCTCAAGGATGCCATCGATGCCTCCCGGTCCCTGACGGTGGAACTCAGCCCCACGGTGCTGCATCATATCGGCCTGTCCGCGGCCTTCGACTGGCTGGCGGAGCGAATGGAAAAAAAACACGATTTCATGGTTCGGCTTCGGTTCGACGATCAGGCCGAACCGGCCCGGGAGGAGATTCGAATCCTGGTATTCGAATGCGTGCGAGAACTCCTGTTCAATGCCCTCACCCATTCGGGCGCCCGGGAAGCCGACCTGACGGTCCTGCGGACCCGGGACGGCGGCATACGGATCATTGTGGAGGACCAGGGCCGGGGCTTTGATACCGATCAGCTCAGGATTCAGGGGCGGGATGCGGTCACCTTCGGGCTTTTCAATATTCAGCAGCGGCTTTATCATATCGGCGGCGCCGTGGAAATCGACACCGCCCCGGGGCGGGGCACCCGTATTTCCCTGCGGGTTCCCTCCGGCCGGGACCCGCTTGGCTCGGAACCGAATGCCGCGGAACGAAACAATGCCGTCCGCATTCAACGGCGGAATACGTCGATTCGGGTATTGATCGCGGATGACCATGAACTCCTGCGTGAAGGATTGGCCGGACTGCTCCGGTTTGAACCGGATATCACCGTCGTGGGAGAGGCTGCCGACGGGGCCCAGGCCATCGCCCAGACCCGGCTCCTGAAGCCGGACGTCATCCTCATGGATGTGGCGCTGGGGGATATGAGCGGCATCGAAGCCACCCGGGCCATCCTGAGTCGAAACCCGGACGTGAAGATCATCGGCATATCAATTCACGGGGATGAATCCACGGCGGCCGCCATGAGCCGGGCCGGCGCCGCAGCCTATCTCACCAAGGGCGGGCCGGCCGAGGATCTGTTGAAGGCGGTTCGGGACTGCGTGAGCCGCTGAAAAGCCGAACCTTTTCCTTTTCAACGGTTCCCTTCCCTTTAGGGGATTTCGAATTAAAAAATCCTGTTTTCCCCGATTTTCTTTGTCCTCAGGATATGAAACAATCCTGACCATTCCAAGAAAGGAGGGTCCATGGAAAAGACCGTATCCGCCCCAAAGAAGACCCTGCACGCCTGCACTCAGTGCAACAAGATCAAACTGGGCGGCGGCAGTTGGATCGAAGACAAGTATGACTCTAAACACCAAGCCCGGCATAAGGTCCTTTACGGCGTCTGCCCCGATTGCTCCCGCCGGCTCTACCCGAATCTATACAAAACGCCGCTCAAAGAACTCTACGGCAGGTAGATCCGCAAATCAAACGTTTTTGATTTGTTTGTCGGGGGATCGCAGGCAAAAGCTACCCCTGCCTTGACCGAACCACATATGAATTCAGACCCTAAAGGGGGATACATGCTGGATCTCCAGAAACAATTGCAAAACGAAAACCTCATCCTGCCGATCTGTGCCCAGTGCCGAAAAATTAAAACCCCCAAAGGCTATTGGGTAAAAGACGAGCACTGGTTCCAGATATTCTTCCCCACCCAACTCACCCCCACCACCTGTCCGGAGTGCATGCGACAATTGATTCCCACCAAACCTTCCGAATCGCTGTCGGCGGAATAACCACCCCGGACCGGCGGCAGAGTCTTCCGTTTCGCTAAAAACCGAGATCTTCATTCACCAGCACGATTTTGATCCGCCCCTTGGGAAAGGATTTTTCCGTAATCGTCCAGTGATTGCAGATCCGGTCGGGGCTTTTGCAGTCCTCGCAACGGCCGGTTTTGACGCAGGGGGTTTTCTTGTCCAGCCGCATGGTGTTGACCGGTGCGGCGTAATCCTTCACCCGCAAAAAGGCGGCTTCGAGATCCGGTACGATCTTGTTTCGGCCGATGATGAGAATGACCTGCTTGGGTCCGAAGGCGATGGCGCCGACCCGATTGCCGATCATGTCCAGGTTCACCAGCATTCCGTCCTCGGTGACCGCGTTGGTGCCGGTAATGAAGAGATCCACCAGCAGGCTCTGCCGCCGCCGTTCGAGCACCTCCTCCGGGGACAGGGATTTGTCATAGGTGTCGAGCACCTCATACCGCGAATCGTCCTTGAGCTGTTCGTACAACCCGCTCTGCACGAAACTGACCGATCCGCCCCAGGACACGGTTTTGACATCCAGCTTGGGCAGGATCTCTTCCTGAACGATGTGCGGCACCGACTCCAGGGAATCTGCGATATGCACCTCGAAGTTGTTCTCCTCCAGTTTTTCCTTGAGCTGGTTGAGTCGAATCCGCCGGTAATTTTCAATCGGTTTTTTCATTCGTTGGAATCTCCTTATTTCTTCATATTCTGCTAAAAAATGGGTCGACGCGACCCGCTATGCATACAGTAAACGACCCTTGGGCTCGGGTATATCCCGGCCCAATCCCTTTGCTGTTTCAATCCATTCAAAGTTTTCTTGCCCGAGGAAAAAAGCAGATAATCGGCACCGTCAGCAGCGGCGCCGCCGACATGACGGTCAGGACCGCCGCCACCGAATAGAGATCGGCGAACTTGCCCACCACCGGCGAGAAGAGGCCGCCCAGCCCGAAGGCGAAGCCCATCATCAGGCTGGCCACCATGGAGCGCCCTTTGGGCGCCAGGGACTGGGCCATGACCACCCCCAGGGGGAGGGTCGAGAGCACCGTGCCGCCCGCCAGCAGGGCGCCGGGATAGACCCAGCCCCCTTCCAATTGCAGAAACAGCCACAACACCGGCGCCATCAGGATATGGCAGAAGAGAAAGACCGGTTTGGCGCCGATCCGGTCGGAGACATACCCGGCCAAAAGCCCGCTGAAGGTGCCGGCCACGGTGAACAGAGAAAAGATGACCCCGGCGGAGACGATGGTAAACCCCTTTTCCACATAGAGCACCGGAATGAAGGTGAGAAAGGCCTGCCCCACCACCGCCCGAATCACCATGGCGGACCAGATCAGGGCGATGGCCTTCCAGGCGCCCCCCAGGCTTTCTTTTACCGACCCCCAGAAGCCGAGGTGGCGCAGCCCTTCACTGACGGGGGCGGGCACTGTGAGATAGAGATACCCTACCACCGCCAGGCCCAGGAGCATGGTGGCCGGCACCGCGGAAAGCCCGAAGCGGGCCGCGTACCAGGTGATGAACAGCGGCCCCAGTGCGAAGGCCAGGGTGCCGCCGGTATTGAAGACCGACATGGACAGCCCGGCCTTGCTGCCGGCATAGACCGGCACCATGCCGGTCACCGACGGGTGAAACATGGAGGAGCCGAACGACCCGATAGAGACCGCCAGCAGCAGGGTCCAGAACCCGAGGGCGATGCCGGACAGCGGAATGAAGACCACCGGCAGAAGCAGGCCCACCATGATAAAGGCCCGGGTCTGGTACCGGTCGGCCAGGTAACCTACCGCCGGCTGAACAATGAAGGCCAGCAGCCGGTTGACCCCGGCGATGGTCCCCACCTGGGTCAGAGAGAGCCCCATCTTCTGAACGAACAGCGGGAACAGCGGGCTCGTAAAGGAGCTGTAAAAATCCCCGGTGAAATGGACCAATGTCAGGGCGAACAGCACCTTCACATTGGTTTTGGCGTGCAGGTTCATGCCTGGGTTTTCCTTTTTCAAAGCAATTCGAAAATGATGCGCGACTATAGGAATGGACGCCGAAATCGTCAACCCCAAAAGAAAATATGAGACGCACTAGAAGGAAATAGATTAAAATGTTGCGTTAAGTAGCCAATTCGGTTTATAATAGTCGACAATTTTCAGTCGAAATGGAATGCTATTGATGAGATACCTGATCTCGGTCTAGAGTGAGAACACGCCAGCCAACGGTGTTCCGGCACAGCCAGCCAATTTGGAAGGAGATGATGAGATGAAGGAACTGATTGAGCGTATCGCACAGGCTCTGGTGGACGATTCGGAAGCGGTATCGGTTAAAGAGATCGCCGGAAAGCAGACGACCGTTTTAGAACTCAAAGTGGCCAAAGAAGATATCGGAAAGGTGATCGGCCGCGGCGGCCACACGGCGGATGCTCTGCGGACTCTGCTCAACGCCGCCTCGGGAAAAGAGAACAAACGGTATATTCTCGAAATTATCGGGTAGGGCGCGCCGCTTATCCGCAAAGGTCATTCAGGGAAAGTCTCTCCCGAATGACGCATGGATATCCTTATGGTTGATCCTTCCGGGAAACCGCCTGTGGGCGGCAGGCCTTGCACAGAACCGCCGCCGAAACCCACAGAGGCGGCCCCGGAATACGCCGTCACGTCTCAACCTGCGGAATTCCCCGAACAGAACCCGTCACCGGTGCTTCGGGTTTCACGAGGGGGCACCCTCCTCTACGCCAACACCGCGAGCGCAAACCTCTTGAAAACCTGGGGCTGCCGACCGGGCGAAGCGGTGCCGGAACCGATTCGCCGGCACGCCGAAAAAGCCCTGAACGCCGGACACCCCACGCAGGCGGAGGTATCGTGCGATCCCGTATGCTACTCCTTTTTCGTCACCCCGATCCCCGGGCAGGGCTACGCCAACCTCTACGGCCGGGACATCACCCATCAAAAACAGGTCGACCTGGAGCGCGACCAGCTTCTCAAACGCCATGTCGTTCTGGTCAAGGTGGCCCAGCAGGTGCTCGACACCACCGACCTGCCGGACCTGCTGCAAAAGGTCGTGGCCGCGGCCCGGGAACTCACCGGGGCCCGCCTGGGGATGGCCGGCCACCATGAAGACACGGCCCTGCACCTCATGGCCACATCCTTCGACCAGGATTTTGCCGACCCGCCCTCGGCGGTCCATTTCTCCCTTCCGAATGCCGAACCCTGCCTCGGCTTTATCTATCATACCCCGTCCGTTCGGCTGACCGATGCGGCCCTTCAGGGCAGACCGATGCTGCGGAATCGACCCTCAGGGCATCCCCGGCTGCGCGGACTGGCGGCCGCCCGGCTGATCGGCCCCGATCAGCAGCCTACGGGGCTTATCGTGGTCAGCGACAAGGCCGGCGGCGGGGAGTTCACGACCGAGGATGAAGTCGCCCTTCGGCAGCTGGCCAACATCACCTCCCTGGCCGTCCGCCTGATCAAAGCCCGGGATGAAGCCCGGGACCACGCCCGGGAATCCCTCGCCTCCGCCAAAGCCCTGCGGGAGAGTGAAGCCCGCATGCGGACCATGCTCGAACACATGCCGATCGGGGTCTGGTTCACCGATCCGGACGGCGCCATCACTTACGGCAATACGGCGGCAAAACGGATCTGGGCCGGGGCCCGGTACGTCGGGGTCGAAGAATTCCACGAGTACAAAGGCCGGTGGTATCCTTCCGGCGAACCCATTCCACCCGAAGACTGGGCCGTGGTCCGGGCCGTGCGACAGGGCGAAACCAGCCTCAACGAAGTCATCGAAATCGACTGTTTCGACGGCACCCGCAAGATCATCCACAACTCGGCCGTTCCGATTCCGGCCGAGGCCGGCCGGATCGACGGCGCGGTCATTATCAATGAGGATATTTCCAAGCGGATCGCGGCGGAAGAGGCCCTTCGGGACCTCAACAACCGGTTGGAAGAAAAGGTCCGTGCCCGGACGGATGCCCTGACCGGCACGGTCGATCAGCTTCGCATCGAGGTGATTCACCGACTGGAGGCCGAACAGCAGGCCCGGGATCACGCCCGAATGCTGGAGGGCTTCTTTCGACACACCATCACCCCGCTGGCGTTTATGGACCACCGGTTCCGGTTCATTCGGGTCAATGAAAGCTATGCCCGGGTCGGGGGCCGAGATCCCGATTTTTACGTCGGCAAAAACCATTTCGATCTCTATCCCGATGAAAAAAACCGAACCATATTTGAACAGGTGGTCCGCACCAAAACCGCTTTCTATGCACGAGCCAAGCCCTTTACCCACCCCGATGATCCGGATCAGTCGGTCGGCTACTGGAACTGGCAGCTGACGCCGCTGCTGGATGAATCCGGGGCGGTGCGATTCCTGGTATTGAATCTCGAAGACGTCACCGAGCAGGAAAACGGACGTCGGGAACTGGCCCAGCGGGCCCAACAGCTTCAGGAACTGACCCTCGAGTTGTCTCAGGCGGAAAACCGGGAACGCAAGCGGCTGGCCGACGTGCTGCATGACGACCTTCAGCAGCAGCTGGCCGCGATCCGATTCCATCTGGGCAATCTGGGGGAGCAGGCCGTATCAGCGAACCCGTCGATAGAGCCGATGCTGGATCAGATCGATCAAATGCTGTCGGAGGCCGTTCACAAATCCCGAACCCTGGCCCATGAGCTGAGCCCGGCAGTTTTGTACCAGAAAGATCTGAAAAAAGTTTTCGAATGGCTGAGCGCCCGGATGGAGGCCCAATACGGGCTGACCGTGCAGGTGGATACCGTGGGTGAGGTCACTTTAGGCCGAGAGGCTCTTCGGGCCTTCCTGTACAAGGCGGCCCAGGAGATTCTGTTCAACATCGTCAAGCATGCCGGCGTGAATCAGGCCGTGATGCGTCTGCGCCGTTCCGACGACCGGGTGCATCTGGTCATCGCCGACCGGGGGCGGGGGTTCGACCCCCGGGCACCCCGAAAAAGCGCCGGTTTCGGCCTCATGTCCATTCGAGAGCGGATCGCGCTGCTGGGCGGTGACATGAAGATTCGAAGCACCCCCGGCAAGGGCAGCGTCATCGTGATCACCCTGAGGGATACATAGCCGCCGATTACCGCTCATCCCCGTCGCCTCGACGGCGCATCACCATCCCCGCCGCCCCGTACCAGACAATCGTGACCATTTGCAGAATCAGCAGGGTGGAAAAGGCCGCCTGATACCCGGCCGGTGCATAGCCGCCCGCCGGCGTGGGGGAATACCGGTCGATAATCGCGCCCATTCCCCACTGGACGGAAAAGGCGGCCACGAAGACCAGGAGATTCAAAGCGGTATTGGCCCGGCCCGCCAGATGGGCGGGAAAACTCTGGGACAGCACCGCATAGGGCAGGATGCCCGAGGCGCCGAAAAAACCGAACAGAATCCATACCGGCACCGCCCACTCAACCGGCTCCAGTAGAATGATCACCAGCAGCACCCCTGCAAAACACCCCATGCCGGCGGCCGCCACCGACATGGGCGGTATCCCCCGCCGGCTCAGCCGCTCCGCCGCCATCCCCAAGAAGACGAAGCTGACCACCATGGCCCCGGAGACCAGCATCAGGGTGGCGGCCACCCCGGCCCGGTCGAACCCGGCCACATCCCGCAGCCAGGGGCCGGCCCAGAGCCCGTGGATGGCCAGCAAAGTGGTCTGGGACAGGGTGGTCCAGGGCGCGATCCGCCAGAAGGCGAGGCTGGTGAAGATGGCGCCGATGCCCCGAACCTGATCGGAAAAGCGGAGATCCCGGCTTCCGTTTTCTTTTTCCGGAACCACGAAGAAAATGGCTCCGGCCACCCCCAGCGTCAATACCCCCAGCACGGTGAAAACACCGCGCCAGTCGGTCACCGACAGGGCCGCCTCCACCGGGGTGGTGGCAAACAGGGCCCCCAGCCCGCCGGCGGCCATCTGAAACCCGTTGACCCGGGGCAGCTGTCCTTTCGGAAACCAGAGCACAAAGGCCTTGAAGGCCGCCATCAGGCAGGCCGACACCCCGAACCCGATCAGGCCCCTGCCGATCACCAGCCCGGCCAGGCTGTGGGACCGGGCGAATACCAGGGCCCCCGCAGCCGCCACCGTCAGCAGAAGGGCCTCGATCCGCCGGGGGCCGTAGCGGTCCAGCAGCACCCCGAGGGGGAGCTGAAAGGCGGCGAAGGTGATGAAATAGGCCCCGGTGAGCAGCCCCAGGTCCGAGGGATCGATCCCGATGTCGGCCACCAGATTCGGGGCCAGCACCGCATTAATGGTCCGATACAGGTACGAGAGAAAATAGCCCAGGGCAAAGGGCAGGAATATCCGCAATCGGCGGGCAAGCGGCAGGGTCATGAGGGCGCCTTTCAGGAGGGTTCGGGGTGGGCGGGATCGGGGATCTATTCAAACTGCCGTTTGAATCGGGCGAACGCCTCCCGCAGGTCGGCCAATTCCGCTGCCATTGTTTCCACCCGCTGTTCCAGAACTTCCAGGCGATCATCGGCCGGGGCTTTTACCGGTTCCTCCTGCGGCGGGGCCGGAACTGCCGACCCGGTGTCG
>JBKHDE010000164.1:0-10821 GCA_046541495.1 Desulfococcaceae bacterium | reverse complement strand
GACGTTCATCTGTTTGGTGGATTTGAGATAGGTCAGGGCGGCCATGGAGATTTTTTTCTGTTTCCAGCGGTTGACGGCGTATTTGGGGTTGCCGTAGCGGGCGGAGCGGCGGGCTTTGACTTCGATGAAGGCAAGGGTGTCGCCGTCCCGGGCGATGAGGTCTATTTCCCCCAGCTTGGTGCGGTAATTGCGGACCAGGATTTTGTACCCGTTCCGCTGAAGGTAATCGGCGGCGATGGCTTCGCTGGTTTGCCCGAACTGCTGGTCTTGGTTCAGCAATGGTCCCGGACCCCCCTGAAGCTGAAGCGATGAATCGGGCAGGGGCCGAAATCCCGAATCGCCCGGCGATGGGCGGCGGTGGCATACCCCTTGTGGCAGTCGAACCCGTATTGGGGATAGAACTCATGGTACTGTTCCATCAACCGGTCCCGGGTCACCTTGGCCACCACCGAAGCGGCGGCGATGGAGATGGACAGGGTATCCCCCTTGATGACGGGCTCCTGGGGAAGATCGCAGTAGATGGGAAATTTACCGTCGATCAGAAGATACAGCGGTCGCGGATTCAGATTCTCCACCGCCACCGCCATGGCGGCCAGGGCGGCCTGGAAAATGTTGATCCGGTCGATTTCACAGGGATCGATGATGCCGATCCCGACGCTGACCGCCTTTCGGTAGATAATCTCATAAATCTCGTTCCGGCGCTTGGGCGTCAACTGCTTGGAATCGGCCATTTTGGTCACCCGAAAGGACCGGTCCAGTATCACCGCCGCAGCCACCACCGGGCCGGCCAAGGGGCCTCGGCCGGCCTCATCGATGCCCGCGATGACCGAAAATCCTTTTCGAATGACCTTTTTTTCAAACGCCCATAAATCCATCGCCGAAACGCCTCAGAAAAACACGGGAATCCGGATTCGCCGCTGCTCCATCGGATGCCCCCGCCGATAAATTTATGCCACCACCCGTTTTTCCTTGAGCCGTGCGGCCTTGCCCCGCAGTTTTCTGAGATAGTAGATCTTGGACCGCCGGACCCGACCCTTGGTCACCACCTCGATCTGGTCGATGATCGGCGAATGGAGCGGAAACACGCGCTCGACCCCGACCCCGTAGGAGACCTTTCGTACCGTAAAGGTGGCGTTGGCCATGCCCTTTCGTTTGCTGATGACCACCCCCTGAAATACCTGGATACGCTCCTTCTCGCCCTCCTTGATCTTCACATGCACCTTGACCGTATCCCCCGGCACGAAATCCGGAATGTCCATGCGCATGGCCTCTCTTTCGATCTGTTCCAATACCTTCATCATATCCCCCTTACACTCTTTGCTTCATATTCGGTTGCAGTTGATCTATCGCTCTCCCAGCAGACGGTCCATCAGGATGGACGCGGCGGAACGGACGGATAGATGGTTATATTCGGTCGGCCCGTTGATGGGCCTCAATATGTAATCGGCGGCCGAAAAGACCTCCTCGGCGAGCCCCCAGGCGGTTCCGAACTGGAGCAGATAGGGCGCGCCGTCGTTTATCATGTCGCGAAACCGGTCATGGCCGATACTGCCGGGGCGAGGTCGGGCCCCGGTGGCCACCCGGCGGGGTCTCCCCTGCCCTTCCGACTCGATTTCCTGAACCGCCGCCTCCACGGTCTTCCGGATTCGGATCAGTTCCAAGGCCGCTTTGCGGGCCGGGTTGAGCTTCGCCCCCGCCCCGACGAGCCAGTGGTCTACAAGCTGCCCGGCCAAATCCCGCTGATCTTCCAGCGGCGTGACCACATAAAAAGACCGGACCCCGTAAGTTCTGCCGGCTCTGGCGATATCATGCAGGTCGAGATTGGTCACCGCCGAGGCGACCGTTTCACCCGACCGATTCATCACCGGATGGTGAATCAGCGCCAGATGCAGATTGGGTCCGGACGATGTTTTCAATATGGGCATGGCAGCGTTTCAGGATCTCCAGTTCCGCAGCTGTTAAAGGACGGCTTTCCAGAAGATCCGGTCGTCGAATCACCGTCTTTACAAGAGACGCCTCCAGGCGCCATCGGTCGATTTCCCGATGATTGCCCGACAGCAGAACCTCCGGCACCGGGTCTCCTTCAAAGACCGGCGGCCGGGTGTAATGGGCGTGTTCAAGGAAGCCCTCTGAAAAGGAATCCTTGTCTGCCGAATCCGCACCTCCCAATACATCGGGAATCAAGCGAATGACCGCATCCATGACCACCATGGCCGGCAGTTCCCCGCCGGTCAACACATAATCGCCGATGGAGATTTCATCATCGATAAAACGGCGGCTGACCCGTTCATCCACCCCTTCGTACCGGCCGCAAATAAAAATCAGCCCTTCCTCTCGGGAGAGCTGCCGTGCCATTTCCTGGTTGAACATCCGGCCCTGGGGCGTCATCAGAATCGTTCGGGATTTCGGATGATCGGCCTTTGCGGTACGAATCGCATCGGCCAGGGGTTCGGGTTTCATCACCATGCCGGGGCCGCCCCCGTAGGGTCGGTCGTCGGTGGTGCGATGGCGGTCCGAGGTAAAATCCCGAATATTGACCGCTTCGGCATGGATCAATTGCCGATCGAGGGCTCTTCGGATGATACCGGTTTCCCAGAAAGGCTGAAACATTTCAGGGAAAATGGTTAATACTTGAAAGTCCACCCGCTCACAACCCCTCGGGCAAATCCACCGTGATGAGGTTTCGGTCGGTATCGATGTCGATTACCACCGATTGAATCGCCGGCACCAGGGTTTCCATCTCCCCGTCCCGCACCACATAGACATCGTTGCTGCCGGTGGGGATGATCTCGGTCAATCGACCGATCGATCGCCCCTCCGCTGTAAACACCGACATGCCGATAAGGTCGCGCCAGTAGTAGGCATCCTCCTCCGGTTCAGGCAAAAGAGAGGCATCCATATAGACCTCCCACCCGGCCAGGGATTCGGCCTGATCCCGATTTTCCACGCCTTTCAGGGTCAAAAGCCCGTGGCGTTTGAAGGGCTTTACCCGATCAATGATGTAAAACCGTCCCGGCTGGTCTCCTTTCTTTAGAAAAATTCGGCTTCCCTGCGAGAAGACGGACAGCGATTCGGCATAAGACACAAGTTTTAAATCCCCCCTGATGCCGTGGGCACCGGCGATTTTGCCGATCAGCAGATGACCGTCTTCAGACAAAGGACTACTCTAGGATTTCCAATACCGTGCGTTTTCTCACCTTTGCCGACGCGGCGCTCAGTATCGTCCGCATCGCTCTTGCCGTCCGCCCCTGTTTCCCAATCACCTTGCCCAGATCCTCTTTGGCGACCTTCAATTCCAGAACAGAGGTCTGGTTACCCTCCACCTCCTCAACCGTTACCTCTTCAGGATTGTCAACGAGTGCTTGGGCAATGTACTTGATCAGGTCTTTCATAGCTCCGTCTCCTTTGCTGGTTGTAGAGAATCAGGGATGAGAACGTCTAGGTCGGATTAGAGAAAAAGCCTTGTTTCTTTAAAAGATTTTTCACGGTATCCGAAGGTTTCGCGCCCTGATCCATCCAATACTTGACGCGTTCGTTTTTGAGTTCCACCTCGGCCGGGTCCGGCAGAGGATTGTAGGTGCCGACCGTCTCCAGAAATCGGCCGTCCCGGGGATTTTCCTGATCCGCCACAACGATTCGGTAAAAGGGGCGCTTTTTCGCCCCGTGTCTGGCCAAACGAATTCTTACAGGCATTTGCTTTTTTTCTCCTTCGCCTTTTAAAACGGCAACATGCCGCGACCCAGTCCGCGCATTCCGCCTTTGTTGATTTTTTTCATCATCTTCATCACTTGACTATAATTTTTCAGGAGCCGGTTGACATCCTGAACACTGGTTCCGCTGCCCTGGGCGATCCGCTTTCGGCGGCTCCCGTTGATGACATTGTGATGGGACCGTTCATGGGGCGTCATGGAATTGATGATCGCCTCGATTCGAACCAGCTCCCGTTCATCCACATCCAGATTTTTGAACTGCTTGTTTTGTTTCATTCCCGGAATCATGCCGATCAGATCGCTCAAAGAGCCCATCTTTCGAATCTGGGACATCTGATCCCGAAAATCTTCCAAAGTGAACTGATTCTTCCGAAGCTTTTTTTCCAGCTCGGCGGCCTTTTCTTCATCCACCGTCTCCTGGGCCTTTTCGATAAAGGTGAGCACATCGCCCATGCCCAGAATGGAGGAGGCCATTCGATCCGGGTGAAACGGCTCCAGGGCGTTCAGCTTTTCGCCGACCCCCACGAATTTAATCGGTTTTTCGGTGATGGCTTTGATGGAGAGGGCCGCACCGCCCCGGGCGTCGCCGTCCATCTTGGTCAGCACCACTCCGCCGATGTTCAGGGCGTCGTCAAAGGATTTGGCGATGTTGACCGCATCCTGCCCGGTCATGGCATCGGCCACCAGAAGGATATCCGACGGCTGAACCGCATCCCGAATGCGCTTCAGCTCCCCCATCAGCTCTTCGTCCACATGGAGCCGGCCGGCCGTATCCAGCAACAGGGTGTCGCAGCCTTCCTTCTGGGCCGCCACCTGCGCCTTTTGGCAGATCTCCACCGGGTCCATGTCGGTGGTGGAATCGAACACCGGCACATCCAGCTGGGTGCCCAGCTTCTTGAGCTGATCGATGGCCGCGGGCCGGTACACATCCGCCGGCACCAGATACGGCTTTTTGCCGTCTTTGCGCAGGTAGACCGAGAGTTTTCCTGCGGTGGTGGTTTTACCCGACCCCTGAAGCCCCACCAGCATCAGCGCCACCGGTTTGGCGCCGGAAAGGTCCAACGCCTCATGGCTCGACCCCATCAGAGCGGTCAATTCCTCATTGACGATCTTGATGACCTGCTGACCGGGGGTAAGGCTCTTCATCACCTCCTGGCCCAGGGCCCGCTCCTTGATGGCGGCGATAAACTGTTTGGCGACCTTGTAGTGAACATCGGCTTCCAAGAGGGCCATGCGGACCTCCCGCAGCCCCTCTTCGATGTTCTTTTCCGTCAGCTTGCCGTGCCCCTTGAGTTTCTTGAAGACCGAATCAAGCTTGTCGCTCAGATTTTCAAACATAAATAAATCAATTCCTTAGATATTAAAAATCTTGAATTTAATATGGAAAAAATGTAATGTCAAGCACAATCCAATAAAGGAAATTGATTTCACATGACACCGCAAACCGACCATACCCGGAATCAGGCCCCCAATCGGAGGATCGATCAGAAGATCGATCAGAAGCCAAAACAGAAAATCGATCGGAAAACCGATATCAAAGAACTGACCCCGGACCGGCTTACCCGCTGGCTGGTCGAAAGGGGCCTTCCCCCTTACCGGGCCAAACAGATCCTCGGTTGGGTCTATCTTCGCCAGGCGGATGATTTCGAGTCCATGACCAATCTCGGAAAAGCCGACCGGATTTTGCTGGCCGACCATTTTTCCATCGACCGGCTACAAATAAAGGATATGGAAATATCCGCCGACGGCACCCGCAAATACCTGTTTGAACTTGCGGACGGGCGCCGCATCGAAACGGTATTAATCCCTGAAAAAGATCATTACACCCTCTGCATCTCCAGCCAGGTCGGGTGCGCCCTCGGCTGCCGATTCTGCCTCACCGCCCAAGGCGGCTTTCAAAGGAACCTGACCCAGGGGGAGATCCTGTCTCAGGTCCGAGACATTCTTCAGACCATCGATCCGAAGGATGCCAGACGGCTCACCAATCTGGTTTTCATGGGGATGGGAGAGCCGCTGGCCAATTATGAAAACCTGATCGGCGCCCTCAGCCTCATCACTCAGGGCGATTACGGGCTCAAGTTCTCTCCCCGCCGGGTCACGGTGTCGACATCCGGCCTGGTCCCCGAGATCGAGCGGCTGGGCCACGACACCGATGTCAACCTGGCGGTTTCCCTGAATGCGGCGGACAACGCCACCCGGGACCGCCTGATGCCGATCAACCGGAAATACCCCATCGAAGCCCTTTTGGCGGCCTGCCGACAGTATCCGCTGAGGCCGCGCCGTCGCATCACCTTCGAGTATATCCTGATCGAAGGGGTCAACGATGATCCTGAAGATGCACATCGACTGGCCAAACTGCTTCAATCCATCCGCTGCAAAATCAACCTGATCGCCTTCAACCCCCATGCCGGCGGCGATTTCAAGCGACCGAGCGAAGCGGCCATTCAGCAATTCCGGGATGTGCTTCTGTATCATAATTATACGACAGTAATACGGTATAGCAAGGGTCTGGACATTTCCGCGGCCTGCGGTCAGTTGAATGCAAAACTCAGGGATGAAGCCGCCGAATGTGAAGTAATGGACGCCGATCGGCTCAGATCATGAACGCTCGGGATTCTTGGGGCGGAAGGCCCATCACGGCGGTCGTTTCACGGCCCCGGGGGGTGGTGATGGTCACCTCGACCGGTTCCCCCTTGGGGGATTTGGAGTATCCGACGCAGACGGCGGCGGCCTGTTGAATCTCCACGGGAGAAGCGCCGCCCGGCACAATGACCATCGGGCCGGGCACAGAAGGGGCGTTGATGAGCACATCCCGTTTCGGATCGTACAGCCGAAGAAGCGCTTCATTATCCCGCTGATCCCGGCCCACGACCGCTTTGGCCCTGGGACTCAGACGAAAATGGCGGCCGTGCTGAAGGAGGTGAAGCTCATTTTCAGCCTGGGTCTCGGAATGATCGAAAAGGTCCTTCAACCGGACGGAATAGTTTTTGTCGGTCAGGAGACACCCGCCGGCCGGATTGGGATACTCCTTCAACCCGAATTCCCCGGCCAACCGAATCTGGGCCTTTCGGCCCCGACCGGAAAGATCGAGCAGGTCTTCCCGGCGAACCCACCCTTTCCGTTCGGGGATGGTCTCGGGCAGCCGTTTGGCGCTCAAAGGGCGAAGGATGTATCCGTCGAATCCGGAATGTTTTTCCACGTACCGCAGGGAAGGCTTGGTCTGAGACATGGGCCGCTGCCCCAGCACCTCCCCGCTGAACAGGAAATCGAATCCGCCTTCAGGCATCATTTCCCCGGCGATCCGAAACATCAGGGAATGGCAATCGACACAGGGATTCATGTGCTGCCCGTATCCGCACTTGGGGTTTTTCAACATCTCCATGTATCTCGGAGTGATGTCCTTCACGATCAGCGGGATGCCGGTGTTTTCAGAGGCGCGGCGGGCTTTGTCCGCCGAAAAAAAGGGGGTTTCGAAACTGACCCAGGCGACCGCCACCCCGGCCCTTTGAAGGACCAGACCGGCCAGTATGCTGTCCAGCCCGCCGGAGCACAAACCCAGGGCTTTGGCGGTTGTTTGAGATGAATCCATGATAATATTATTGGAATATGGAAAAGGGTAACCGTAGAAAATCCGGAAGCAGCCCGGTAGCAATAATGACCCGCAACAGAAAAATCGAGCCATGAAAACCGAAAAAGAAATAGAGCAAATCTGTGAAATTTTAAGGGCCGCCTATCCCGATGTCAAGACGCAGCTGGATTACGACACCCCCTTTCAGCTCCTGATCGCCACCATTCTGTCGGCCCAGTGCACCGACAAACAGGTCAATGCGGTCACCCCCGTTCTGTTCGACAAGTTTCCGACCCCCGATGCATTGGCAGGCGCGCCCGTGGTGGAGATCGAATCCCTGATTCATTCCACCGGGTTTTTCCGGAACAAGGCCAAGAACATCCAAGCCTGCGCCCGGGCCGTGGCCAAGGATCACGGCGGCGTGATTCCACAAGACCTGGAAGGGCTGATTCAACTGCCGGGGGTGGGCCGAAAAACCGCCAATGTGGTCTTGAGCGCCGCCTTCGGGCAACCCGCCGTGGTGGTGGACACCCATGTCAAGCGAATCTCCCATCGGCTGGGCTTGACCCGCCATTCCGACCCGACCAAGATCGAATTCGACCTGATGGAGATTCTGCCGAAGTCGGAATGGAACGGGTTCGGGCTTCGGCTCATCTATTTCGGCCGGGAGATCTGCGTCGCCCGAAAACCCAAATGCCCTGTCTGTCCGTTGTTCGACCTTTGTGAGTATCCGGACAAGCACCGATGACCAAGACAGGAAATGCGAGGTGGGTCCCCCGAACATCACCGATCCGGCGGCTTATCAGGGGTTCGGCCACCATTCAAGTCACCTATTATTAAACCAGAGAGATGACCTCTTTTTTTGAAAAACTGAAAAACATCTTTAAATCCGATCGTTCGGAAACGCCGGTCGAACCGACCCCGAAAAAGGAATCGGATAAAGGGACCCGGTCGAATCCCGCAACGGTCGCCGCACAAACGAAATCCAAAAGGACCGTGCAAAAACCGGTTCCTCAAACATCCGCCACCGAGCCTGAGAAAACGGCTTCCTCAAAATCTGAAAAGCCCGCCCCGCCGCCGAAATCCGGGAACCGGAAACCCCCGCAAAAAAAAGCGCCTCAAAAACGGAAAAGCGGAAAATCCTCCCGGGCGGTCAACAAGCACGGTATTCCGGTTTTTGAAAAAGAAACCGATTTTACAGCCCTCTTCAAAGACGAACCGGCGGAAACACCGCTTCCCCCTCGCCGGCCCCCTAAAAAAGCTCAGGCGAAACGATTTTTCCCGGAGGATGAAAGAAAACCCGAAGGGGTGCGGAAAGTCAACAAACACGGAATCCCGATTTTCGAGGAGGACACCGATTTTCGCAAATATTTTAAAGATGGCCCCGGCCAAGCGAATCGCCCTTCGGCGGGCCCCAAAAGGATGCGGCGCGCAGATGCCGAAAAGGAGACCGGTTTCGCGGAACTCCTGGAAAAATCCCTTTCCGGAAAACCCCGGGAGCACCTGATTCAGGAAAAGACCGGCGGGATAATCCCGGACCGTCCCCTGACCCGAAAGGAAAAGATCGCCGCCTATCCCCCGCCCCAGGGGGAGATCGACCTTCACGGATGCACGGCTGCGGAAGCCACCGATAGAACCGAGGCGTTTATTCGGGAATCCCGGCGCCGGGGAAAACGGACGGTGATGATCATCGTCGGCAAAGGCCTCCATTCGGAAGGCCGCCCGGTCCTGCCCGATGCGGTGGAGGCCAAACTGGCCGAACTGCGGCAGAAAAACTGGGTGCTGACCTCCGAATGGGAGCGGGGCCGCAAACGGAAAAGCGGGGCGGTGATCGTTTACCTGAAAACGCCCTACCGTTGATGCGTTCGGATGATGCGTTCGGATGATGCGTTCGGATGATGCGTTCGGGCCGTAGAGCAGCAATTTAAACCCATGGATTTTACCACCCGAGCCCGCTTTTTCAACTTTTTATCGACTCCTAACAAAATTTTAACACAATCCTAACATTCGGGGGTTAGTGTATCGCCCACAGTGATCGAGTTGATCGGAATCTGTTTTAATCAATCCCAAATCAGGAGGAAATCATGTTCAGAAAGAATTCCGTAGTAGCCGCGGCAATCGCATTGATGATGGTCTTCGGGGCCGGGTCGGCTTTTGCCGAAAACATCGTCATCAAAGGCTCCACCACCGTTTTGCCCATCGCCCAGGAGGTGGCCGAGGCTTACATGAAGGCTTACCCGGACGTCAAGATCACCATCTCCGGCGGCGGCTCCGGAAACGGCATCAAGGCGATCATCGACGGCACCACCGACCTCGCCAATTCATCCCGGTTCATCAAAGGCAAAGAGGTGGAACTGGCCGTAGAAAAAGGCGCCTACCCGGTCCCCTTCGCGGTGGCCTATGACAGCATCGTGCCGGTGGTTCATCCCAGCAACCCCATCGAAGACATCAGTCTGGAAGACCTCAAAAAGATCTACATGGGCAAAATCACCAACTGGAAAGAACTCGGCGGACCCGACATGAAGATCGTCGTGATCTCCCGAGACACCTCTTCGGGCACCTACGAGGTCTGGTCAGACAAGGTCATGGAAAAAGAACGGGTCTATCCGGGCGCACTGCTTCAGGCCTCCAACGGCGCGGTCTCCACCTCGGTCGCCAAAAACAAGAACGCCGTCGGCTATGTCGGCATCGGATATTTGAATGACGAAATCAAGGCCCTCACGGTGGGCGGCATCGAAGGCAACAAAGACACCACCCTGAGCGGCAAATTCCCCGTCAGCCGCGCCCTGTTCATGTTCACCTCGGGCTGGCCCACGGGCGAAACCATGAAATTCATCAACTACACGATGCATCCGGACAAAGGTCAGAAGTATGTGGAAAAGGTCGGATTCGTGCCGCTCTGGTAAGATTCGGGCATGCGGGTGATTCACCCGGCAGTGATTCGTATATAAACGGCGTAGGGGCGGTGTATCACCGCCCCTACGCACGCTTGAGGAGAATACATCGATATTATGGCGAACAAACGCAATACCACTGAAAAAGCGATGCGGGCTTTTTTCTTCAGCGTCGCGACCGCCTCCATCGCCATTCTTTTCATGATCATGCTGTTTCTGTTCATGGAAGGGCTTCCTATTTTTGAGGAGGTTTCCGTCTCCGACTTTGTGTTCGGCAAATACTGGTATCCCACCTCGGATCCGGCCGATTTCGGGATCTTCCCCCTGATTATCGCGTCCCTGGCGGTAACGGCGCTCTCTTCGGCCATCGCCATTCCCTTGGGCGTCATGACCGCTATCTATCTGGCCGAACTGGCATCCAGGCGGGTGGCGGAAATCGTCAAGCCGCTGGTGGAGCTTCTGGCGGCCCTGCCCTCGGTGGTCATCGGCTTTTTCGGAATGGTCATCGTGGCGCCCTTCCTTCAGGATGTGTTCAATCTTCCCACCGGTCTCAACATGTTCAACGCGGCCCTGATGCTGGCATTCATGTCCATTCCCACCATCACCAGCATCTCGGAAGACGCCATCTACAGCGTGCCCACCGCCCTCA
>JBKHDE010000163.1:0-10904 GCA_046541495.1 Desulfococcaceae bacterium | reverse complement strand
CGGTGTCCCGAACGATTCGAGCCCTGCGATCAGATCATTCCGGAAATTCAGGAGGTGGGAGCAGGCCATTTCGTGGCCTGCCACCTGTACTGATCGATGTTCCCGAGGCCCACGGTTTCAGCCGAAGGCCGCCGGCGTTATTCCTCCTCCGGCTCCGGCGGCGCGGGGAATCCATAGAAATTGACCTCATCCACGTTTTCGATGTGGATGTTGATTTGAATGGAGGCCGGAGAAGGTCCTTCCGTATCGATGGTGATATCGGCCGATGATTTCTTTTTGGGGGTCTCTTTTTCGTGATCGCTCATCATCTTCATTCCTGTGTTCAGGGTGTTTTCTGTTTTCCGGTGAATCCCGCCGGCAAGTTACATCCCGCGGGAGATTCTCCCGTCCAAAATCGCGTCAATCCGTAAAAAGCGTCTCATACTGCCGCCGCATATCCCGCTTCAAAATCTTTCCGGTGGGCGTCTTCGGGAGCGCTTCGACGAACACCACCGATTTGGGAATCTTGAACGGCGCCAGCTCTTTGCGGCAGAGATTCAGGATTTCTTCCTCGGTGATGGTCTCTCCTTTTCTCGGCACCACCACCGCCGTGACCCCCTCCACCCATTTGGGATGGGGCACCCCGATCACCGCCACCTCCTCGACCCGGTTGTCCCGATAAATGGCCTCTTCCACTTCCCGGGTGGCCACGTTTTCGCCGCCGGTCTTGATCATATCCTTCTTTCGGTCCACCACCGAGATGTACCGGTCCTCGTCCAGCACCCCGATGTCTCCGGAATGAAACCAGCCGCCCCGCATCGCCTCTTCGGTCTTTTCCGGATCTTTGTAGTACATGATCATGGCGTGGGGGCCTCGTCCGCAGATCTCTCCGGGCACATCGACCTTCTCGATGGGCTCCCCTTTTTCATCTTCCAGCCGGGTTTCCATGTTGAGGCCGCCCATACCGGCGGAACCGAGTTTCTGGAGGGCATCCTTGGCCTTGAGAATGGTATGATAGGGCGCCAGTTCGGTCTGCCCGTAGTAGTTGTAGACCTGTGCTCCCGGCAGCCGGTTCATGATCTCTTTGAGCACCTCCACCGGCATGATGGAGGCCCCGTAATAGCATTTTTTGAGGCAGGTCAGGTCGTGCTTGTCGAAATCGGGGTGGCGAAGCATTCCGATCCAGACGGTGGGCGGGGCGAAGAACATGGTGGCCCGGCTCTCGGCGATGGTCTTGAGGATCTGACCGATATCCGGCATGATCAGGATGTTGGTGCCCCCGAGCCAGAAGATCGGGTTCAAAAAGACGTCCCGCTGGGCGCAGTGATAGATGGGCAGGGCATTGACATTGATGTCGTCTTCGTCATACTGGCCGTCCACGATCGCCCCCATGTACTGGGCCATCAGGGCCTGATTGCTGATGATCACCCCCTTGGGCAGGGATTCGGTGCCGCTGGTGTAAGTCATCTGGCAGGGGTCCTCGATATGAAGCACCGCCCCGGGCTCCTCGGCCGGATAGGCTTTATACCAGGAATCGAAATCCTGAAAGCGATCATTCACGGGCGGTTTGCCGGCCCCCTGGTTCGACCAGATCAGGGTTTTTACGGTCGGCATTTCATCCAGGACATCCTTGACCAGATCATACAATGCGTCTTCAACGATAAAGACGGTGCTTTCGGAGTGGTTGATGCAATAGGTGATATCCTTTCCCCGCAGCAGGTAGTTGATGGCCAGATAGACCGCTCCGATTTTGCAGCATCCCAGCCAGGTCAGCACATGGTGGACGGTGTTGTGGGCCAGAATCGCCACCCGGTCGTATTTCTTCACGCCGAGATCGGCCAGGGCATGGGCGGTTCGGTTGCATTCGGCTTCCAATTCGGAATAGGTGAGCGACAGGTCGCCGAAGATGACCGCCTTTTGGTCGGGATACCGGTAGGCGCTTCTCCGGATCATATCGGCGATGACCCACCGATTCACCCGGTTGTACCGGTTCATCAGAAATTGAAGACTTTCTTCATTGAGTTCATTGTAATACCCCTTTTCGCCTTCGTTCAACGGTCTCCTTTCTTGTGACATAATGCCTCCTCCTCCGTTAGATTGATGGATGCGGTCCGTGGATGATTCCTCTTTACCTGACGATCTCCCGGTTTGCAAGACATCATCCGTTTACGGTTCACTTCGGAATATTTTATTGCAATCCGCTGTGCTTAACCCTATATTAAGAAATTGGCAAATGCTGAAAAGGTGAAGCAACGGACTTGGACAGAAGGAAAGAATCGGCGGCGAAGATGGATGAATCCCCTGCGGAATACGAATTGAGTTTTGATCGGCCGTCCGATCATACCCTTCTGATCCGAATGGCCGGACCCTGGAAGATCGGTAACCGTCTTCCGAGCCGGGAAACTGTGGCCGAGACCCTGGAACAAGGGGCCGAGGTTCGGGAGATCACCTTTGATGCCGCGGAGGTGACCGAGTGGGACAGCGGACTGCTGGCGTTTCTCAGCGAGGTGAACCGTCTCGGGGAGAAACGAAACATCGATGTCCACCTGGAGGACCTTCCGAACGGCATTCATCAACTGCTGAAACTCGCCGCCGCCGTTCCGGAAAAAGAGGATACCGGCCGAGAGGAAAAGCCCTCTTCCCGGCTTGCCCAAATCGGACTGCGTGCGCAAAAGGCAGGGAGTGAATCCCTGGCTTTTTTCGAATTCGTGGGAAACACCTTCCTTTCCTTCCTTCGACTGATCACCGGCAAAGCCCGGTTTCGAAGGGTCGACTTCTTTTTAACGCTGCAGGAATGCGGCCCCATGGCCCTTCCCATCATCACCCTGATCAGCGTTCTGGTGGGTTTGATTCTCGCATTTGTCGGGGCCATTCAGCTCGAAATGTTCGGCGCCCAGATCTACGTGGCCAACCTGGTGGGCCTGGCCATGGCTCGGGAAATGGGGGCTATGATGACCGCGATCATCATGGCCGGGCGAACCGGTGCGGCATTCGCCGCTCAACTGGGCACCATGCAGGTCAATGAAGAGATCGATGCGCTGATCACCCTGGGGATCTCCCCCATGGATTTTCTGGTGCTTCCGCGGATTATCTCGTTGACATTCATGATGCCGTTGCTGTGCATCTATGCGGACCTGATGGGGATACTCGGCGGCGCCCTGGTCGGTGTCTTCATGCTCGACCTCAGCCCTACCGCCTATTATATTCAGACGCAGGAGGCGGTTCCATTGATTCATTTCGCCGTCGGGATCATTAAAAGCGGGGTCTTCGGCGTCATCGTATCCGTGGCCGGGTGCATGCGGGGTCTGGAATGCGGCCGAAGCGCCACCGCCGTAGGTCGGGCCACCACCCAGGCGGTGGTGACCGCCATCGTCTGGATTATCCTCGCCGACGCCACACTGACTTTTATTTTCAGTCTCATGGACATTTGAAACATGGATTTGAAAGAAAAAATCGAATGACAGGTTCGAATGCATCTCCCCATATCGTAGTGGATAATCTCACCATGGCCTACGGTGATTTCGTGATCCAGCGGGATCTCAGTTTTACGATCAATCGGGGGGATATCTTCATCATCATGGGCGGCAGCGGATGCGGCAAAAGCACCCTCATGCGACATCTGATCGGGCTTAAAGCGCCGGCCAAGGGGACCATCCGTTTTGATGATACCAGCATCTGGGAGGTCGATTCCGATGCCCGGCAGGAGATCATGCGCGGATGCGGAGTGCTTTACCAGCGCGGCGCGCTCTGGAGTTCCATGACCCTGGCCGAAAACATCGCCCTGCCGCTGGGGGAATACACCGATCTAGAACCGAATCAGATTCAGCGGGTGGTCTCCCTGAAGCTGTCGCTGGTGGGGCTGGCCGGATTCGAGGCGTTCTATCCGTCCGAGATCAGCGGGGGCATGCAGAAACGGGCCGCTTTGGCTAGAGCCATGGCCCTGGACCCGGAGATTCTTTTCTTCGACGAGCCCTCGGCCGGGCTCGATCCGATCAGCGCCCATCGGCTCGATGAACTGATCCGGGAACTGCGGGACAGCCTGGGCGCCACCGTGGTGGTGGTGACCCATGAACTGGCGAGTATCTTTGCCATCGGGGACAATTCGGTGTTTCTGGATACGGATTCAAAAACCATGATCGCCCGGGGAGATCCCCATCGGCTGCGGGAGGAATCGGATGATCCCAAGGTGCAGCAGTTCCTTACCCGTGGAGAATCCGGCGGGGGGATCTGAATTTCGACTGCGGAACAGGATTTCATGAACGATAAACAGGGAAAGCAACAATGAGCAAAAAGGCCAGTCCGACCCTGATCGGTCTCTTTGTGGTGGGGGCCGCCGCCCTGGTGGTCATCGGCATTATTATTTTCGGCGCCGGAACGTTTTGGTCGGACCGGCCCAAGTACGTTCTCTATTTCGAGGGCGGGGTGGCGGGCCTGACCGTGGGGTCTCAGGTCGCCTTTCGCGGGGTCCGCGTGGGCACGGTCTCGGATATTCGCATGTACTTCCATCCGAATGATCTCAATATCCGGATTCCGGTCATCATCGAAATCGATCCGAGCAAAATCACCAACCTGGAGGGCCGACTCACCGACTCGGGGGAGGTGTCCGAGGTCGTCACGGAACTGGTCGGCAAAGGGCTTCGTGCCCAACTGAAGGTGCAAAGTCTGGTGACCGGACAGCTCTATGTGGAGTTCGGCTTTCATCCTGAAAAAAAGGCCAACTTCGTGAGCGCCGAACTGGAAGACAGCCAAATCCCCTACCCCGAGTTGCCGACCATTCCCTCGGACATCGAGGAAATCACCCGAACCCTCGAAAAAATCCCCATCGAAAGCCTGGTGTTAAAAGCCATTGACGCAATCGAAGGGATCGAAAGAATGGTCAATTCCGCAGATATGGAAAAGGGCTTTACAGCCCTCAGCGGCACCATGACCGAGATCGAAAAAGTGGCCAAGAATATCAACCGGGAAGTCATTCCTCTGGCGACGGAAGGACGGGGATTGCTTCGGAGCGCGGACAAGCTGGTGGTCAACACCAACGAGGTGATCGCCGGGGTCGGTGAAGACATCGAAAAAACAGTTGCCGAGGCGGAAAAACTGGTCCGCAACATGGAAGCCATCGTGGACAATCTCGACGGCAGAATCAGTCCGATCGCCACGGATATACAGCAGGCGGCCCGGGCGGCCCAAACCGCTCTGAACCAGGCCAGGCAGACCCTGTCCGCCGTCGAAAGCATCACCACCAAGGAATCCCCCCTCGGCTACCAGATCTACAGCGCCGTGGATGAATTCGCCGCGGCGGCCCGGTCCATTCGAATCATGGCCGAATATCTTGAACGGCACCCGGAAGCCCTGATTCAGGGAAAGAGAGGAAGATAATGAAATCCGGCAAATGGTCCTACCCGATTCTTTTTTTAATGTTTGCAGCCGCGGCCCTGGCCGGCTGCGCCCGCACTCAGCCCTCCCGGTTTTATGTCCTGACCGCCATTCCCGAAGCGGAAAACCATGCCTCGAGCGATTTTTCCAGAAACGGCAAAACCATCGGGGTCGGCCCGGTGGAGATCCCCTCCTACCTCGACCGGCCTCAAATTGTGACCCGAACCGGGCCTCATGAAATCGAACTGTCGGAATTCGACAAGTGGGCCGGCACCCTCAAGGAAAACGCCACCACAGTGTTGGCGGAGAACCTGTCGACCCTGCTTGCCACCGATCAGGTCTATGTCTTTCCCTGGCGCACCGGCATCTCCATTCGGTACCAGGTGACGATTCAGATTCTGCGGTTCGATGCGGTTCCGGGAGAAGGGGTGGCCCTGGACGCCCACTGGGTCGTTTTAGGGGATGACGGCAGGCGAATGCTGCTGATGCGCGGCTCCCAAGTTCGGCAACCGATTTCCGGGACCGACTACAACGACATCGTGGCCGCGGAAAGCCTCGCCCTCGGCGAATTGAGCCGGGATATCGCGGTGGCCCTTCAGACGCTTTCAGAATAAGAAACGGTCAAATGCCGGACGCCACCGCCGTATATGCCCGATAATGCCTGCGGATCTCCCGAAGGAACTTGACCGTTTCATGCCCGCGGACATACCCGAAACGGGCATTCCGGGCGTATTTTCGTTTGGAAAGCAGCCCCATCGCCTTTTCCACATGGTCGAACCACCGATCCGGGTTGAGGCCGAGTTCCCGGGCCAGAATCCGGGCGTCCCGAACATGTCCCTGGCCGGCGTTGTAGGCGGCCAGAATGAAATTCATCCGTTCATGGACCGGGAGTTCCGGCTCGAAATATTTCCGAAGCCGATCCAGGTATTTGACGCCGGCCTGGATGCTGGTCTCGGGGTCGGTTAAATCCTCGAATCCCAGGGCGCGGGCCGTTTTCGGCAGCATCTGCATCAGCCCCCGGGCCCCGGCAAAGGAGCGAACCTCGGGGTCGAACCGGCTTTCCTGATACATCAATGCCACAATCAGGCGCCAGTCGAAATCATACCGGCCGGCATAGGTTTTGACGAGATCGTCGTACGGGGAGAGCGCACCGCTGGTTTTGGCCCGAAATTCGATATGGCTTCGGATTTTTTTGGGATTTTCAAAATATTTTTTTAAGGTCATGTTATAAAACAGGCCCCGGTACTCGGATTTCAAGAACCGGTTTACCGCCGCCAGAAGCTTTTCATCTTCTGGGCGGACCGCCCACCCGTGGGAAACCGGATCTTCAAGTGCAAAGGCGCCCTTGACGTCTTCCCGCCAGGTCAGCTCGATGTCCAGGATGTGGCTGTCGGCCACCGTGAGGTCGTATTCGCCCTTCGCTACCTTGCCGATGATTTCCTCGGTTTCCAGCAACTCCGGTGCCGGTTCCAGGTCGAATTCAGCGCCCGCTTCTCGGAGGGATTCGAGGGTGGTCCAGTAGGAGCTCGATTTTCGAACGGTGATGGTCCGGCCCGTGAGGTCCGCCATTCCTTCGAGCCCCTTCTCCGAGGCCCGGGCTACCACAACTTCGGAGACTTGATTGTAAGGCCGGGAGAACCGCACCCCTTCCCTTTGCTCCCGTTCGGAAGAGGCGGTCATGGAGGCCGCGATCACATCGCCCCGCCCTTCCAGGAGCCAGGGGAAGAGGTCCTCCCGGGTGGGCGGCACCACCATTTGCAGCCGAACGCCGATCTCCTCGGCGAATTTCCGGACCATTTCATACTCGAACCCCACCATCTGCCCCCGCCAGATAAAATAGGTGGCGGCGTTGTTGCGGGTCAGCACCCGCAGTACTCCCCGTTTTCGAATCTCATCCAGATCCGCTCGATACACGGTGGGGCGGTTTCCGGGCAGATGGGTGGTGCTCAAAAACCCGTTGACTCGGTCGAGAAGCTCCGGATTGTCCGGACGAACCGCCCAGGCGATATGACGGTCCCCCTTCAATGAAAAGGCCGGACGGACCCGGTTCTCGTAGGAGAGAAAAATCTGGACGATATGATCGTCGGCCACCGTGGCTTCATACCGCCCTTCCGCCACCCCGGAGAGGATGGTCAGGGTGTCTACATCTTCTGGCACGGACAGGATCTCGAGAAAGGGGTGTTCGGTTTTCAAAACCTTCAGGGATTCCCGGTAAGATGAGGACTCGCGAACCGCGACGGTTCGTCCTTTGAGATCGGCAAGGCCGTGAATCGGTGAATTCTTGGGAACCACCACCTGCTCCCGCACGGTCAGAAAAGGAGCGCTGAAGGCCACCTGCTCTTGTCTTTCCGGGGTGATCGTGAAACTTGCTGCGATGATGTCGCCCCTGCCGGCCAGCAGAGCGGGGATGAGTTCATCCCGATCGTCCACCCGGACCGGAATCACTTCCAGACCCGTGGCCCGGCCGAATTCATCGATCAGCCGCATTTCGAAATCTTCGGGCCGGCCGCTTCTCGGAAGGTATTCAATGGGGCTGAGACGCGGCATCAGAAACCGTATCCGGCCGCGGTCCTGAATCGCAGTCCATCCCCCCTGCTCGATGTATGCGCCGAGTCCGAAAAGATGCCGAAGTGATCCCGACCACCATAAAATCGCTGTCAGAAGAGACACTACAATGACGGTAATGCCGGTTCGGCGGAAAATATCCTTTCGCACGGCCCTTTTCGCTTCCCTCTTTTCGGTTGAGAATTCAATGGATTTTTGCAATAATCGTTCAGCTAATAAACCACACTCATTGGCTTTTTTCAACATTTCCGATTGCCGGTTTTGGACATTGGCCATCACGCGGCGCCCTTGGTGAGCCGGTGTTCCGACAAGCGGTTGAAACCGTTGGTGTCCGCCCTGGTGCGGAATCGGGGAACGGACGCCGAATGGGTGGCGGCCATCGGAACCATCGTCAGTCAGCGGCCGGTGGCCTCCTGGCGGGATGCGGACCTGAACGGGTTTTCCACCCGCATGCACGACCTCGCCCGGCGCTTCCTGGCCCTGGAACGACTGGCGGCCGAGGAGCGGCGGCGGTTGCCCGAGGGGAAGGAGGACAAGGAGGCCCGGCTGATTTCATTGACCCGGCCGGACGGGACCATGGAAAGCGAGATCGTCTGGACGGACCGGGCGGAGGCGGCGCGGGTGAAAGAGAAGATGGACCGGTTGATCGAGGAGAATGAACCGGATCAGTTGAAGGCGCTGCTGGTGATGCTGGGGGAGCATCTGTTGGGGGAAAAGGAACGGGGGGATCAGTAGTGATACCTCAACTGGGCAATTTCAAGGGCGTCGTCGGAGACTTTGTACACAAAGCGGTGTTCATCGGTGATCCGCCTGGACCAATATCCTGAAAGGCCGTGCTTTAGCGGCTCCGGCTTGCCAACGCCCTCGAAATGATGTCTCATCGCCTCTTTAATGAGGGAATTGACGCGTCGGAGAATTTTTTTATCGGTTTTTTGCCAGAAGAGATAGTCGTCCCATGCATGCTCGGAAAAAACAAGCTTCACTCGATCAGCGCCTTTTCACGGCCCTGACCGCTTTCGAGCTGGGCGATGGATTCGATCAGGCGTTTGGCGTTTTTCGGCGAGCGCAAAAGGTAGGCCGTCTCTTCAAGAGCCTGGTAATCCTCGAGCGACATGATGACCACGGAATTGGATGATTTTCGGGTGACAATGATCGGTGAATGGTCATCGCAAACTTTGTCCATTGTCTTTGCAAGGTTTTGCCTTGCCGCTGTATATGTGATGGCTTCCATGCTGCACCTCCTGTACGGTATATTGTACATATTGATGCGTGTTTGTCAATTGCAAATTCGTCATAGGCAGATAGATCCCAGAGCGTTGCCTTGGTCTGGCATGTCTCACCCTCTCGGGGTTCTGAATAATGATCCATCGGAATGAGAATTGGAGCGCCCCAAAAACCGTTATAAACAGAAATTATGGAAAAATTCTTCAATCATATCGACCCTGTGCTTTTTCGCAAAACCAATGCGCCCTGGAATGATCTCAAGTTAAACAACCCTTGGAGCGTGGGGTATGTATCCGCGCTTGTGTCGGTTCATCCTTTTAAAAACAAAGAATCCTGGGAGTGTTATTATTATCAAAGCGGCAAACAAAGGCTGCAAGAAATCGGAACCCTTGAGGCGAATGCGCAAAATGAATTAAACGATTTTCAACTGGCTTTAACGGATCCCAATAAAGTAAAATTCTATCATCACTCGTTAAAGCGTTATAATTTGTACAGGGGCAGAACGAGGGCCGAGTTGGAATCGAAAGGCCGGGTTCTTTTAATTGAAACAAAACGAAGGGCGCCATCTGTCAATATCGATTTAGATACAGCAACGGATTGTGTTCGCTTTAGAACGATTTGTGAAACATGGAATGGCATCATTGTAAGGGAAGCAAACACCGTAAAAAGATTGGAATCGGAACTTGCAAAATGCCGAATTTTCGAAGTTTCCGCTGATAGCGATTATCATTACGCCGTTGATAGGGAAGTCTATGTCGGAGATAAATTGGTTTGCGCTGTTCAAATTAAACCGGAAAGTTATCATTGGAATGCGCCATATGTTCAACATGCGAGAAATGCGAACGCGAAAAAAAATGCGGCTTATGAAAAAAGATTCAATGTGCCTGTTTTTACGATTATTTCAAAATCAAATGGCTTCATTGCAAATCACGAAACTTTGATTCGAATGAAAAATGAAATAAGACGGCGGTCCTGACGGTCGGCCGTGACGGTCAGTCGGACGACAGGGGCTTCCGCTTCTCTTTGTCGCACAAATCGCTAATTTTGTTGTTGCTAAGAAGGCAATCCGAACCACGGAAGACAGAATTTTTTGAAAAAGTAGACATGTGATCAAAATAAGATGGACCGATAAAGCGACCAGACATATGAATTCGATCTATGAATCGCCATGCAGAGATTGTAAAATTTTAGGGACGCGATGTTCGATATAGAGTGGATAAAAAGCAAAATCAGAAACGGGGAGGAGTATTTCTCCAAACATGGCGAACAGGAACGGCAAAAAGACAATCTGACTATCGCCGAAGTGAGAGAGGCACTGCTTAACGGAAGGATTTTGGAACAATATTCAGATACAGGCAGAGGTGAAAGTTGCCTGGCAGTCGGGTTTACAGATGGCGGAAAACCTGTACATGTTGTATGCGGCGAACGGAAAGAAAAGCTTGTTGTCATTACGGTATACATTCCTTCTCCGCCAAAATTCAAAAATCCTTATGAGAGGGGATAAATATGAACACAAAATGTCATTTTTGCGGCAATAAAAATTTTAAAAAGGCAAGAGTTCAATATATTTACAAGCATAACGACCAGTTTTTAATTGTAAACGATGTTCCCTGTGAACAATGTGAATACTGCGGAGAAGAATATTTTGAGGGTAAGGTGTTAACTCAAATAGAAGAAGAATTTTTCCGAATTCATACCCAAGGGAAAAAAGTGGAAAAAGAGTTACGGGTGCCAATCGAGCAATTTCCAGAACTACAAACTACCTA
>JBKHDE010000162.1:0-10952 GCA_046541495.1 Desulfococcaceae bacterium | reverse complement strand
TCTTCCAGTTGACATTTTTCCTTACAAATATTATCAATATTTAAGGAGGTTTTGCTATGAATGAAGTTGCAAATCCCATGACAGTTAAGATTACCGAAAAAAGACAAGTCACATTTCCTGCCCGCGTTCTGGACGCAATGGGTGTCAAACCCGGGGATAGGTTGGAAATTGAACCGGGGCCGAATGGGTTTATCCTTCGCCCTCGTCGCGTAAATCAGGATATGCTCGCGCCTTTGCGTGGAAAGCTGAAACGCGGCCAAGGCACTTTTGACTTGAATAAATTCCGTGAAGAACACTATGAACCTTCTCTTCGGGATTGACACCTCAGTGATCGTGAGATTAGTGACCGGCGATCCGGAGGACATTTTTTTACGGTGCGTGAACGAACTGACTGCTCTTGTAGAAAAGGATGGCGCCGAGATCTATGCATCCAATCAGGTAATTGGAGAAGCATACATTGCGTTGCAACATCACTATGGAGTTTCAAAACCTGAAGCCCGAACCGGCCTGAAGACAGTCTTGAGGAGCGGGCTTGTTGCCCCGATGAACGGCAGGAGCGTTTTTGAAGCCCTGGATGCCCTGGAAGGCTGCGGTTTATTGGATCGTCTGATCGCGGATGAATATAGTCGAAAGGGCTTAGAAACCCTTACGCTTGATCGGAAAATGGCCGCACTTCCCAACGCCCGTCGTTTATAGATCCGGAGACACCCACCGTTTCCCATGCCTACGTCAAATCCATCCAGGACCATCAACGATCTGTTCTAATCGGCCCGGGCGTTTTTCCCGGCGCATACCCCGCAATGCCGATCAGAAATCGTACGATTCCGTAACTCAGCCAGCTTGTCAGGCGCATATGATATGGCTGGTTTCTCCAATTGTTCGGAAGAATCCGCCGTGAATCGGATTCGATCGCCTGGTTCAGGCTGTGCTTGAGGGATGCGGCAAAGGTTTCATCCTCTATCACCACGTTTCCCTCCAGGGACAGCAGCAGACTGAAAGGATCGAGATTGGAGGAGCCGACGGTGGCCCACCGGCCGTCGATTACAGCCACTTTGGCATGCATGAGGCTCTTGTAATATTCGAAAATCTCAATGCCGGCGGCCAGAAAACTGCCGTACAGGGCATGTGCGGCATAATGCATCAATCGGTACTCCACCCTGCCCTGCAACAGCAAAGTCACGCGAACACCGCGGCGGGCCGCATCCAGGAGGGCATGACGAAAATGAAGCCCGGGCAGAAAGAAGGCATTGGCCAGGATGATTTCAGATTTCGCCCGTTCGATCGCCTCAAGATAGGCATTTTCGATATCCCGGCGATTTCGAATATTATTCCGTATCAAAAATGCCGCCCGCATGGCGCCCCCGGTTTCGGAGGATGATGACCGCCGACCGATATCCGGCCATGCACTGTTTTCCAAATGTTTTGGGCCTCCTTGCAGCCACATGCCCCGTGCGGATCGATGAATCTCCGCCGCCAGTGGTCCTTGAACCCGCACCGCATAGTCAAAACGGGGGAATCTTTCACCCGGCCCGTCTATATCATCGATGATGTTGATACCGCCTACAAAAGCGATCTTTCGGTCCACGACCAGGATTTTCCGGTGCAGACGGCGCAACCGTCGGCGCCGCAAAGTCCAGGGCGAGGTTTTGGGCCGGAATTTTCTTATCCGTATCCCGTCCGCACGCAGAGAATCGAGCATGGATTTCGGAAAAATGAGGGAGCCGAAGCCATCCATCAGCAGATGGGTTTCAACCCCGCGCAATGCCGCACGGCGGAGCGCATCCGAAATACACCGCCCGATTTTGTCCATTTTGAAGATATAGGTTTCCAGATAAATTTCCTGCTTTGCACCATCGATCGCCGCTTCAATCGCCGGAAAATAGGTGTCGCCGTTCTTCAACAGGGTGATTTCATTGTTCAGGGTCATTGGGATCACGGCAGGATCATCCTGACTTATTGGTAGCCGAAAGGTTCTGGGAAGACCTTCCATATGATAATACAAAGCGGTTTGAAAAGGCAAGAGAAAGCAGATCTACAGAACCCAAACCACTGAAATACAAAAAAGACCTTATTTGTATTCATTGTGATTCTGTTAGGGTGATAATTGATAATGTGCAGTTGAAAAATTTCTTTGAATCCAATCAAAGGAGGTATTCCCATGCTCAGAAGTATTGACGAACTGCTCGGATATGTGCTGGCGGCCCAAGACGGAGAAATCGGCCGGTGCAAGGATTTCCTGTTCGATGATCGCTATTGGACCATTCGCTATATGGTGGCGGATACCGGCAAGTGGCTGCCGGGCCGGAAGGTATTGATTTCCCCGATTTCCCTGGGGGAACCCGACTGGACCGCCCGGAAGTTTCCGGTTAAAATGACCAAAGGGCAGGTGGAAAATTCTCCGCCGCTGGAAGAAGACATGCCGGTCTCCCGGGAATATGAAACCCGGTTTTTCAATTACTACGGCTACCCCTATTACTGGGCCGGCGTCGGACTCTGGGGTTCCGCGGCCTACCCCGGCGCTCTGTACGGGGTCCCTCAGGCCGATGTTCGGGAAGAACAGGTGAAAAAACAGCGCCCGAATCACCTGCGCTCGGCCAAGGAGGTGGAAGGGTACCGCATCGACGCCGCCGACGGCCATATCGGCCATGTGGAAGACTACATCCTCGAAGAGGAGACCTGGACGATTCGGTATGTCATCGTGGACACCCGAAACTGGCTGCCGGGCGGAAAAAAGGTGCTGATATCCCCCGAGTGGGCCACCGCGATTCAATGGCAGAAGAAAGAGCTGGTGGTCGAGCTGACCAAAGAGGCCATCAAAAACGCTCCCGAGTACGACCCGAGCGTGCCCATCAACCGGGAATACGAGGTCCGGTTGTATGACTTCTACGGGCGTCCGCGCTACTGGACATGATCGTTTCGGTTCGGAAGGTGGAAGTGGGCGAGGCATGCCTCGCCCACTTTTTGTCTACTGAACGGCTTCTATCCGGTGGGTCATGTCAAGAACCCGACGATCGGATAAAATTCCCGCCCGCTCCAGCACCCGGCCGACACCTTGCAGGCCTTCGATCAGATCGGCGGTCCCGCCGGATATTCCCCGGTCCTCCTTGTTCATGAGGATTTCCAACACCGATTTTTTGGCCGGAAACCGTTTCAGACGAATCGCCGCATCCGGCTCGACACCGATCGCCTCTCGGGTGAGGGCCAGAGCTTTGTGAAACCCGCCGAGTGCATCCACCAGACCCAGGCGAAGGGCGTCTTCGCCGGACCAGATTCGGCCTTTGGCGATCTCCTGCACCTTTTCCTCATCCAGTTTTCGGCCCTGAGCCACCTTTTTGGTGAAATCCTCGTATACTCGATCCAGCCAGGCCTGCACCCGGGCCCATTCCTCGGATGAATAATCCTCGATGGGGCTCCACATGCCGGCATGGTCCCCCCGCTTGACCGAATCCCAGGTGACCCCGAGGTTGTTCCAGAAGTCCCGGGTGATCACCTTTCCGCCCAGCACCCCGATGGACCCGGTGACGGTGCCGGGTTGGGCCACGATGGAATGGGCGGCCATGGCCACGAAATACCCGCCGGAGCCGGCCACGTTGGCCATGGAGACGATCACCGGCTTACCGGCCCGGCCGGCCCGGACCACCTCGCGCCAGACGGTATCCGAGCCGACGTAGGACCCGCCGGGGCTGTCCACCCGAAACAGAATGGCCTTGACATCTTCGTCGTCGATGGCCGAACGAAAGGCCTTGGCCACCGTTTCGGAGCCCATGGTCGACGCCCCGGTCATTGGATTATAGGTACTCTCTCCCCGATGCACCCCGCCCTCTCCGTAAATCAGCGCCACCGTCTTTCCATCGGCATAGGGTCTGCCCGCGCGCTGGAAATAGGTCGACAACCGATATCCTTCGGACTTTTTCCCGATCTGTTCTTTGATCTTGTCTTCAGCCTCATCCCAATAAAAAAGACCGTCCACCAGATCCGCGTCCAGGGCCTCTTTTCCGATAAAGGGGCCCCGGTCGACCCGATCCCGAACCTGCTCTTCAGAAAGCCCCCGGGCCTCGGCAATGGCCCGAACCATCTGCTCGAACATCGAATCCACCACCGCCGACACCGCCTCCCGGTGCGGTTCGGTGTACTCGGTTTCGGTGAACATATTCATATAGGATTTGTATTCCTTCCGGTGGTCCAGCCGCGGCTCGATTTCCAGTTTTTCCAGGGTCCCCGCCACAAAAGAAGACCGGGACATCAGCCCGGTCAGCCCCACATCCCCGGAGGGTTGAATATAGATTTCATCAAAAGCGGTGGCCAGATAATAGCCGCCGTTTCCCGGGGTCAGTTCCCCAAAGGTATCGGCAAAGGCGACGGCCGGTTTTCCGGTTTTCCGAAAGGCGATCACCGCATCCCGAACCTCCTGGATGTGGGCCATTCCCATTTGAACATTCCCGATCCGCGCCAAAAGCCCCTTGACCCGGTCGTCCCGGGAGGCGGTTTCCAGGGCTTCCACCACATCCCGCATCACCGGTTTGCGGGCAAGAAGCACCTGGGCCGCCGAATCATTGGGGATGTGCTCCACATAGGGGCCCTGAAAGTCGGCTTCCAGAAGGATCCGATCCGGCAGACGGGTCCGGCCGATCCAATAGAGAACCCCGACCGTAAGGGCGGAGAGGATGGCCAGCGCACCCCACACCGCCAGAAAGCCGACAATCACCTTTTTGATCTTTTTCAACATGTCCTGCTCCTGTTTTTTCAGATGAATTGGAAATAGGTTTGACAGTTTCATTGAACCATCTCTTTTCTTTGCGGATCATCATTTTCAGAAGGTTTTTACGGGGGTACCGCATCTACCCGCTTTTTGCCCGCCTTTTACCGTGTGCGACCTTCGGCAATTAACGTAATCGCCGTATTTTGCAGATGGTAATCCGGATTTACTTTTTACTATCGCCCATTTCTTTTATACTATATGGTAAGGAGTATCAAAATGAATACAACCACACAGCACCTGTGGGGAAAAAAAGGGATGATGACAAAAGACCGGGACCCCAAAGTATTTGCAAAAATAATCTTTATTCTCTTTTTGTCCATTCTCGACGCCTATTTCACGCTCTACCTTCTCTCACACGGGGCCGCGGAGATCAACCCGGTCATGGCCTTTTTTGTTCAATTCGGCAAATGGACTTTTTTCGGGGCCAAATACCTGCTCACTAGTATCTCCGTGATTATTTTGCTGCTTCCCGACCACCTTGGCCTGTTCGGATTTCATATTCCCCGCCGAACCATATTTTACACCATCGCCGGCGTTTTTGAACTGGTCATTCTCTGGGAACTGTACCTCATTTTTTTTGTCGTGAAGGGCGGATGAACCGAATTCCCCTCCATCGCCAAAAAATACCCTCTTCCCCTTCCGTTTTTACCGAATTCACCCCATGTTCCGATTTCACTCGCATGCTATGATTCATAGCTGTCCGGATGTATATTCCCCTTGTTATAGTAATATCAGAGGTGCGAAGTGTTTGAAAAACGACTTAAATTGTTCAAGCTTTTGGGCTTCGAGGTGGGTATCGACCTGAGCTGGGTCTTTATCGCCATTCTCATCGCCTGGTCTCTATCCACCGGTTTTTTTCCGTTCCACTATGAAGACCTTGATACACGGACATATTGGACCATGGGCATCATCGGGGCTGTCGGGCTCTTCATTTCCATTATTTTCCATGAATTTTCACATTCCGTAACCGCCAGACGATACGGAATGGAAATGAAAGGAATCACCCTTTTTATTTTCGGCGGGGTGGCTGAAATGCCCGATGAACCGCCGACCCCCAAGGCCGAGTTCATGATGGCCATCATGGGGCCCATCGCCAGCATCCTGCTGGGGGTCCTTTTTTATCTTCTGTATCAATTGGGCAATCAACTCGGCTGGCGGGACCCGGTCAATGGGGTGATTCAGTATCTGTCCACTATCAATTTCATTCTGGCCATCTTCAACATGCTTCCCGCATTTCCGCTGGACGGCGGCCGGGTGCTGCGCTCCATTTTGTGGCGGGTGAAACAGAACCTGAAATGGGCCACCCGAGTGAGTTCACAGATCGGATCCGGATTCGGTATTCTGCTGATCATTCTATCGGTCGTTCAGATCCTCAATAATAATTTTATCGGCGGCATGTGGTGGTTTCTGATCGGGATGTTCCTCCAGAACGCCGCCAAGTCCTCCTATCAGCAGCTGCTCACCAAAAAAGCACTGGGCGGCCACACCGTCGAACGATTTATGAAAACCGACCCGGTGACCGTCACTCCGGAGATTTCCCTGAGGAATCTGGTCGAAGATTATGTTTACCGGCATCATTTCAAGATGTTCCCGGTGGTCCAAGATTCCGATCAGTTGGCCGGATGCGTTACCACCAAGGAGGTAAAACAAAAGCCCAAAGAGCGCTGGGAGGAAATCAAGGTCGGAGAACTCACCAGCCCCTGTTCCTCGGAAAACACGGTCACCCCCGAAACCGATGCGGTGGAGGCGCTCACGCTGATGAACAAGACCGGTTCCAGCCGACTCATGGTGACCCGAGGGGATCGACTGGTCGGAGTGATTACCCTGAAAGATATGCTCGACTATCTGACCCTGAAGATAGATCTCGAAGAAGCGGCTTGATTTCAGGTCCGTTCACCGGTCATGAAAGGAGATATCAATGTTAAAACGATTCGATCGGAAAACAGTCGGCTTAAGCGCCAGCTATTTTTTAACCCTCATTTTTGTGATTCCGCTCCTGGTGTCTTTCCCTGCAGGGGCTCGGGACATTACGGATGAGAAAATCACCCGGGCGATCGAAACCCGGTTGAAAAATGACGACGGCGTATCGACCCATCTCATCGATGTCAAAACCGAAGACGGCATTGTCGTTCTGACCGGCATATCGGACAGCATTCTGGCCAAAGACCGCGTCGCTGAAATCGCGGAAACCATCCGGGGGGTTCGGTCCGTGGTTAATAAAGTCGAGGTCAGGACCGCGAAAAGACCCGCTTCGGAGATTCGAAACGACATCAAACGGAAACTGAAAAACAATCCGGCGACGAATGCCTCAAAGATTCAGGTGGAGGTCAATGATTCGACGGTCACGATCACCGGTGAAGTCCCTTCAGGTGCGGACAAACGGCTGGCTGAACTGATGGCCAAAACGGTTCGGGGCGTCTCCGGCGTCTACAACCGAATCTCGGTCGTCCGGGTGGAAACCCGGTCCGATGAGGCGATCAAAAAAGATATCGAGCAGAGGTACGTCTGGGATGTCTGGCTGAATGAAGAGAATATCGATGTTGCGGTGAAAGACGGCAGGGTTCTCCTGAGCGGCACAGTGGGCAGCCCCATGATCAAGCAGCGGGCCTTGGACAAGGCATGGATCATCGGTGTCGATGAGGTCGTTCCCGAAAAGCTGAAGGTCGACCCGGCCGTCCTTGACATGCGCGTCGGAAAAAAAAGGCGCGAGGTTTCGGATGAAGCGATTAAATCGGCGATTCGGCAGGCGTTTCAATACGATCCGAGAACCCGGAATGCCGATCCCGAGGTCTTTGTGCAAGACGGAGTGGTCCGGTTGGACGGATATGTGGAAAGGCTTCGAATCCGTAAGACCCTGGAGGATATCGCATGGAATACGGTCGGGGTGATTTCCGTCCGCAATGATGTACAGATCGAACCGGGCATGATCGAATCTCCGGACCCCATGGTCGACCGGGACCATCGGCTCGGGGAAAAGGTGCGGGCGGTCCTGCGGTCCGATCCCTATATTCCCCAGGATCAGATCGAGGTGGAGGTCAACCAAGGCGGGGTCGGCCTGAAAGGCATCGTGGATTCACGATTTATCAAAGAACGGGCCACCGATCTTATTTCCGAGCTGACCGGGACGTTGATCATCAGAAACGATCTTCGGGTTCGGAATGATTGGAAAGAAAAAGAAGACTGGAAAATTCGGGAGGACGTCACCGACCAGCTCATGTGGTCGCCGTTTGTCAGCGGAGAAGAGATCACGGTTCTGGTCGAAGACGGGGTGGTGACCCTCAAGGGCGAGGTAAAGGATCTTCAGGAGCGCCGCATCGCCACCAAGAACGCCATGGACGGCGGCGCCAGAAAGGTTCGAAATCTGCTGGAAGTCACTCAACCACAATAAAATCCCGCATCGCATCCGGAAGCCGTTCTTCACCGGGCGGTTCATCCTCACCATCTCCCGGTCCGGGAGATAGAATAGGCCTCGAAAGGAATCCGACTCATGGGATTATACAACCTCGATAAAATCTTCAAACCGAAATCGGTGGCCGTCATCGGCGCCAGCGAAAAAAAAGAGAGCCTCGGCCGCGCCATTATGAAAAATCTGATGGAAGGCGGTTTCGAAGGAGATATCATACCGGTCAACCCCAAGCACGACCGGGTGCTCGACCGAACCTGTTATCCGTCCCTTTCCGAGGCCGACACCACCCCGGACCTGGCGGTGATCGCCACCCCCATTCAATCGGTGCCGGATATCATCGATGAATCCGCCCGAATCGGGGTCGGCGGCGCCATCATCATCTCGGCCGGCGGAAAAGAGATGGGCGAAAAAGGGGAAAAACTGGAAGAAGATATTCAACACCGGGCCGCCGAAGGCGGCGTGCGGCTGATCGGCCCCAACTGTTTGGGAATCATTCGGCCCGGAAAAAATCTCAACGCCAGCTTCGCCAACCAGATGCCCCTGAAGGGGAAACTGGCTTTCGTCTCTCAGAGCGGGGCCATCTGTACGGCCATTCTGGACCTTTCGCTTCAGGAGAATTTCGGATTCAGCCATTTTGTCAGTATCGGTTCCATGGCGGATGTCGATTTCGGCGACCTCATCGACTACCAGGGCCACGCCTCGGATGTCACCAGCATTCTGCTGTATGTCGAAAGCCTTACCCACATCCGCAAATTCATGAGTGCGGCCCGGTCGGTATCCCGAATCAAACCGATCGTGGTGCTCAAATCCGGCAAGAGCGAGGCCGGGGCCAAGGCGGCCGCCTCCCACACCGGGGCCATGGCCGGAGAAGACGCGGTCTATGACGCCGCCTTCAAACGGGCCGGCATCGTGCGGGTCAACACCATCGGGGAACTGTTCGACTGCGCCGAAATTATGTCCAAACAGCCCCTGCCTGAAAATTCCCGACTGGGTATCATCACCAATGCGGGCGGCTCCGGGGTGATGGCGGCGGATGCTCTGGCCGAGCACGGCGGAAATATCGAACCGCTTAGGGAGGAGACTCTCAACCAGTTGAATGAGGTGCTGCCGGCCCATTGGAGCCACAACAACCCCATCGACATCATCGGCGACGCCACCCCAAATCGGTATCGAAAGACGGTGGAAATCTGCATGGAAGCAAAGGAATTCGACGGTCTGCTGGTGATTTTCAATCCTCAGGCCATGAGCGACCCGGCCGAGGTGGCCCGGGCCCTGACCGACCTTCTGGAAAAAAAATCCTATCCGATCTTCACATGCTGGATGGGCGGGGCCGATGCGGCCAAAGGGCAGCAGATCCTGAATGCGGCCTCCATCCCCACCTACGACACACCGGAACAGGCCATCAAGGCATTCATGTACATGCATACCTATTCCCGACGCCTGGAGGCATTGACCGAAATACCGCCCCGACTGTCCCATTCCCTGAGTTTTGACCGGGATGCGGCGGAACCGCTGATTCGGGAAGGCCTGGATCGTGAAGGCGGGGTGCTCACCGAGGTCGAATCGAAAAAAATTCTCGACGCCTACGGCATACCGGTGAACCGGACCGAGATCGCCGGCTCGGAAGACGAAGCGGTCCGATTGGCCGAGGATATGGGCTATCCCCTGGTGATGAAGGTCCACTCGATCGACATCAGCCACAAATCCGATGCCGACGGGGTGCAGCTCGATCTGAGAAGCGAATCGGAGGTGCGCAAAGCCTATGATCGAATCATGAAGGGCGCCGAATCTTACGATCCGAAGGCCGAGGTGCTGGGGGTCACGTTGCAGCCCATGTTCCTGCGACCCGATTTCGAAATATTGATGGGGGCCAAAAAAGATCCCAATTTCGGACCGGTGATTCTGTTCGGCACCGGCGGCACCCTGGCCGAGGTGGTCCGGGACCGGGCCCTGGGCCTGCCGCCCATGAACCGGCTTCTGGCCCGAAGGCTGATGGAGGAGACCCGAATCTATCCGCTGCTCAAGGGGTACCGCAACAAACCCGAGGCGGACCGGGAGCTTCTGGAAGAGATGATCATTCGGCTGTCTCAGCTGGTCACCGATTTTCCGCAGATATCGGAGCTCGACATGAACCCGGTCATCGTTCAGGACGGAAAACCGGTGGCGGTGGACGCCCGCATCAAGGTTGAAGCGGTCGAAACGGAGGCCCCCCGCCATCTGGTCATCAGCCCCTACCCGGCCGAACTGGAATCCCATGAAAAAACAGACGAGGGCCTGCCGATCTTCGTCCGCCCCATCAAACCGGAAGACGCTCCGCTGTTCGAGGAGCTGTTCAATACCCTGTCCGAAACCAGCATCTACCATCGGTTTTTCAACCCCATCAAATCCCTGAGCCGTAAAATGCTGGCCCGCTTCACGCAGATCGACTACGACCGCCAGATCGCCATGGTGGCCATCGACGACAGGGAAGACGAAACCGAAAAGATGCTCGGTGTCGCTCGAATCATTGCCGATCCGGACGGAAAGACCGCCGAATTCGCCGTGCTCATCGGAGACCCCTGGCAGGGTCAAGGCATCGGGGCCGTGTTGCTGCAACGTTGCCTGGATCTCGCCCGGGAACGCGGCATCCGCACCATCTGGGGCACCGTGCTCAAAGAAAACCGGGGCATGCTGGCCCTGGGCAAAAAACTGGGGTTTGAGGCAAAGCCGGAACCCGGGTCCGGGGAGTATGAGATGTTGATGGAATTCGACCGCTGATCCTCATGATGGGTCGGATGAGGCAGATGA